>JBAUCK010000481.1:0-2571 GCA_049677525.1 Xanthobacteraceae bacterium | reverse complement strand
CGTTGAAAATGAAGGGCTGCAATGGGATCCCAACGCGATTATTGCCGCGCAACGTGCAGGCATTCCCACGGCCATCGTCGACAGCGGCGGCGAGCGCACGATGGCACTGGCGCGGTCATCTGCAAACACGTCTCCACAAGGGCGCCGCGCGCTCGAAAACCTTTCCGACCCGCGCTTTGAGCAGCAGGCGCACCGGATTAGCGGCGTGGTCCGCAATCTTACGGGAGGTTCACATGCGACGCTCGACAATGCGGCGCTAAAAAGCGCGGCGAGGAAGGCCAACGCGCCCGCATACAAGCGCGCCTATCAGATTTCCGAACGGCGCAATCCCAACGGCATCATATCGCCGAAACTCGAAGAGCTCATGTCGAGCGACGCCCTGCCGACGGCAATGCAGCGAGCCGTCCCGCTAGGGAAAGATCGTTCCGTCGTCGAGGGGATGGGGCCTTTCACTCCCAGAGTGACGTTCCAGAACGGTGCCCTGAAAGTCGATCGCACCGGAGGCGCGCCGGTAGCCCCGGATTTGCGGTTCTGGGATTATACGCAGCGGGCGTTGCATGACATGGCAGAGCAGGCAAAGCGCAGTGGTGCTGGCGGAGCTGGCGATGCCATATCGTCGTTACACCGCGAATTGCTCGAAGAACTTGATGAGCGAGCACCGGAATTTGCATTCGCGCGCGGTCAGGCTGCGGCATTCTTCAAAGCCGGCGATGCGCTCGAAGCCGGCCAATATTTCGTTATGCAAAATGCCGACATTGAGGAAGCGCGCATGGCTCTTTCCAAAATGAACGCGGCCGAACGTGAATTGTTCGCGCGCGGCTTTGCGTCTGAATTGGCCGACAAGATTTTCCAGATGCGCGATAGGCGCAACGTACTAAGGTCAGCCTTTCTTGACAGCCCCGCCGCGCGGAAGAAAATTATGCTGGCGCTCGGCCCGCAACGAGCCAGGGAACTTGAGGTCGAACTGCGCGCCGAAGATATTGTCGACCGGCTTCGCCAAGCCCTTTTGGGATCCACTACCACTCGCCAACTCGCTGAGGCTGGCATGGCGGGGGGTGCACTCGCCACTTTCGAAGGCTTGAAAGAACATAGCTTCAACCCGGCGCATATCCTCGCTGCAGCGGTGACTGTAGGTTTGGCCCGTCACGGCGCAAAGATAATCGACGAAAAAGTGGCTCGCCGTGTGGGCGAAATGCTGGCGGCCAACGATCCTGCCGTCCTTGCCAAGGGACTCAAAGTCGTCGCGTCGCGGCCAGCCCTGATGAACGCCTTGCGACATGCGAGCGACGTCACGACCCGGCAACTCATCAATTACTTGCGGCCATCTGGCGTAGCCGCCGCCGCGACTCTCGACGACGAATTGTTTTCGCTCCCGTCTAAACATTCTGAAAATCTGCCTGGCGGCGACGGCAATTATTATCAGGATGACCAGGGCGGCAATGGGCCACACTGAGATAAACGCGGCAATCATGGCGAGGAACGTCATGGGGGCCTCCAGGAAACCAGATTACCACGTGACGCCGAGCAGAACCAATGCAGGAAAGAGAAGAGCAGCAGCTGAAGACAGTACCGTTGCCCTCGATGATCAGTCTCGATCCGGTGGACGGCTGGGCGATTGCGCCTCCTTGCGGGCATTGGGACCTCGATGTCGAACTAGGGCGCATCTACGCCGACGAAATCATTCGACACGCCCGCCTGGTCGGTCAACCTGCAGCAATCACCTTTGTTCTAACCTCCATGCTGCACAAAATCGCATTTGGCGCATGTGTGCCGGGCGCAATCGAGCATGGGTTTTGCTCGCGGATAGCGGGGGCGGCGTACTGCGGGTCGATGAACTGAAGGAAGCCTAGTGATGACGCGCTCCTTATGCGAAACGGCAATGCCTGCTCTGTCCAATGCGCGCTATGAAAAGTTCGCGCAGGAATTAGCGGCTGGCAAAAGTCAGACCGAGGCTTATGAGGCCGCGGGATACAAGCCTGACCGCGGCAACGCTACCAAGCTAGCGGCCCGTCCCGAAATACAGGCGCGAGTACAGCAAATCACAGCAAAAAGTGCCGTGCGCGCAGAGGTCACGCTTGCCGGCCTGATCGAAGAGGCGGCGGCAATTCAAAAGGCCGCAACCGAAGCGAAACAGCTTTCTGCCGCTGTTGGCGCGCTGACGGCCAAGGCCAAGCTCGCCGGTCTATGGATTGAGCGCGGCGAGCACAATAACACCAGTGTGCACTATGGAATTAGCGACCGACCTCTCACCGAAGACGAGTGGGCTGCCAAACACGTCACGGAGCACTAGCACCGAGTGGGTATGGCGCCCGCAGGGCGGCCCGCAAGAGTCGCTGGTCGATTGTCCCGCGTCGGAGGTGTTCTTTGGCGGGGCGCGCGGCGGTGGCAAGACTGACGGCGTTCTTGGCAAGTGGGCGCTGAAAGAACGCCGCTACGGGCGCCATTTCAACGCCATCATGTTCCGGCGCACGACGGTATCATCAGAGGACGCCATTGAGCGGTCGCGGGAGATTTACGCTCCGCTTGGCGGCAAGTTCAACGAGCAGAAGCTTACTTGGCGGATGCCGAACG
>JBAUCK010000480.1:0-29613 GCA_049677525.1 Xanthobacteraceae bacterium | reverse complement strand
GCCATGCCGACCAGCGAGTGGAAGGCGGCGACCAGTTCCGGCATCGAGGTCATCGGCACGCGCCGCGCGATCACGGCGCCGATGCCGCCGCCGAGCGCCATGCCGGCGACGACCAGGCCCCAGGCGGTGGGACTTGCCGGCGGATGCGACGCGAGCGTCGTCACGATCGCGATCGCCATGCCGGTCATGCCCAGCACATTGCCGCGCCTCGAGGTTTCCGGACTGGACAGGCCGCGCAGCGCCATGATGAACAGGGCGCCTGCGATCAGATAGCAGAATGCGGCGAGATCTGCGTTCATGAAGTCGCTCCCGTCACTTCTGCTTGCGCTGGAACATGGCGAGCATGCGCTTGGTCACCAGAAACCCGCCGAAAATATTCACCGATGCGAATGTGAGCGCGACAAAGCCGAGCGCGCGCGCCCAGATCGGGCCGGCATCGTCGGCCACGAGTGCGACGCCGACCGCGAGCAGCGCGCCGACCACGATCACCGAGGAGATCGCATTGGTCACCGACATCAGCGGCGTATGCAGCGCCGGCGTCACCGACCAGACGACGTAGTAGCCGACAAAAACCGCGAGCACAAAAATCGACAGGCGGAACACGAAGGGGTTAACGGCATCGCTCGCCGCCGGCGCGCCATGAGCCACCGCCGCAAGGTCGATCTGGCCGAGGATTGAAAGCATCACCATGGCTGCGGTCCCGTGTTGTTACGCCGCATCATCTGAAAAGCGGTCATCTTAAGCAGCGGCCATTTAAGCAGCAGTTTTGGGCTTGAAATTCGGATGCATCACAGCGCCGTCGCGCGTGAGCGCGGTGCCTTTGACGAGTTCGTCGTCCCAATTGATCGCCAGCTTCTTCTCTTTCTTGTCGATCAGCGTTTCGAGAAACGCGATCAGGTTCCTGGCGTAAAGTGCAGACGCGGACGCGGCCAAACGGCCGGCCATGTTGAGATGACCGACAATCTTGACGTCGCCGACTTGCGCCACTTCGCCGGGCTTGGCGCCCTCGACATTGCCGCCGCGCTCGACCGCGAGATCGACGATTACCGAGCCCGCTCGCATCGAGGCCACCATGTCCTTTGAAACCAGCTTCGGCGCCGGACGCCCCGGGATCAGAGCGGTGGTGATGACGATGTCCTGCTTCTTGATATGCTCGGCGACCAAAGCCGCCTGCTTGGCCTGATATTCCTTCGACATTTCCTTGGCGTAACCGCTGGCGGTCTGCGCGTTCTTGAATCCCTCGTCCTCGACCGCAAGAAATTTCGCGCCCAGGCTTTCGACCTGCTCCTTGGTGGCCGGCCGCACGTCGGTCGCGGTGACAATGGCGCCGAGCCGGCGCGCCGTCGCGATTGCCTGCAAGCCGGCAACGCCGACGCCCATGATGAATACTCTGGCCGCCGGCACGGTGCCGGCCGCCGTCATCATCATCGGCATGGCGCGGCCATATTCCTCGGCGGCGTCGATCACCGCACGATAACCGGCAAGGTTGGCCTGGCTCGACAGCACGTCCATCGACTGCGCGCGGGTAATGCGCGGCATCAATTCCATGGCGAAGGCAACGAGCCCCGCATCGGCCATTTGCTTGAGCGCGGCCTCGTTGCCGTAAGGGTCCATGATCGCGATCACCAGAGCGCCGCGCTTATATCTGGCAAGTTCGCCCGATGAGGGCCGCTGCACCCGCAACACGATATCGGCGCCGTTCATGGCGTCGGCCGCGACCGCGGCGCCGGCCGCGGTGAAATCCGCATCGAGAATGCCGGATTTGACGCCGGCGCCGGGCTCCACGGCGACTTCGGCGCCGAGGCCGATCATTTTCTTGACCGTCTCCGGTGTCGCGGCGACGCGCGACTCACCCGGATCGGATTCGGCAGCAATTGCAACTTTCATTAAACCTCCGACGGCGGCATTGCCGGCAATCGGGCCGATGTCGGTGAGAGAGAGAGCGGATCAGACCAGAAAATACGCCATCAGAATGAGGATCACGGCGATGGTGATCACTGATACTTTCACCAGCGTGATGAAATTGCGATAGGTCTCTTCGTGCGCGACGTAATCATTGCCCGTCGCAGTTGCGTATTCAACCTCGCCGTGATCGGCCATTTCACCCCTCCGCAATTCGTCCAGCGCGACCGGATCTCGAATTCGGGGAACCCTAGCAGGCAGGCGCACGAAGTTCGAGACGCGCCAGACTTATACACCATCGTCTTGTACACCGACGTCTTCCATTATCGCCGCCCGGTCGGCTCCTCCGCCGCGCCCGCGCAGGCGCGGCAAAAGGCCGTGGAATCGCGATATTGTTACCGGCGGACTTAGCTTAATTGCGGTTAAGGAGCAACCGCGGCTGCCCGCGCTTTTTCGACGGCAGTCACGCGGCAAGTCTTCCGGCTTGTCATGATGATTTGGATCAAAGCTCCCCGCCGGCGCATCGCTGGAAGCCGCCTGAGACGGTACGATTCACTTGCCCGATACGGACCGATTCCCTAGACCATGCTTAGGCGCATGATCTTTGCCGAAAGCCGGTTTCCACTTTTCGGGATCATGCTCTAGTGTCGCGAAAACATTGCTGAATGGAATAAAGCCATGCTGCGCAAGGAACAGAACGAGCTTCTCACCCAGACCGCCCCGGGCACCCCGATGGGGCAAATGTTCCGCTCTTACTGGATGCCGGCGCTGCTGGCCGATGAGCTGCCGGAGAACGATTGCCCGCCGGTCCGGGTCAAGCTCCTGTCGGAGCGGCTGATCGCCTTCCGCGATTCCGAGGGCCGCTACGGGCTGATGGACGAGTTCTGCGCCCATCGCGGCGTGTCGCTGTGGTTCGGCCGCAACGAACAGGGCGGACTGCGCTGCCCCTATCACGGCTGGAAATACGACGTAAACGGTCAGTGCATCGAAGTGCCGTCTGAGCCGGTCGAAAGCGGCTTCTGCAAGAAGATCAAGCTCGCCGCTTATCCGCTGGTGAAGGTCGGCGACATCCTGTGGACCTATATGGGTCCGCCCGACAAGAAGCCGCCGCTGCCGGAATGGGAGTTCGCGCTGGTGCCGTCCGAGCAGACCTTCACCTCGAAGCGGCTGCAGGAATGCAACTGGCTGCAAGGGATGGAAGGCGGCATCGATTCAAGCCACGTCTCCTTCCTGCATCGCGGCGACCTCGCCAACGATCCGCTGTTCAAGGGCGCCAAGGGCAATCAATACAATCTCAACGACATGCAGCCACATTTCGAAGTCGTCGAACAGGCCGGCGGCCTGTTCATCGGCGCGCGGCGCAATGCCGAGAACGGCAATTACTACTGGCGCGTCACGCCCTGGGTCATGCCGTGCTTCACCATGATCCCGCCGCGTGCCGACCATCCGATGCACGGCCACTTCTGGGTACCGATCGACGACGAGAATTGCTGGGCCTGGTCCTACGACTTCCACCCGGTGCGGGCGCTGACGAAGACCGAGGTCGATGCCATGAAAGATGGCGCCGGCGTGCACTGCAAATATGTGCCCGGCACTTATCGTCCACTCGCCAACAAGGACAACGATTATCTGATCGACCGTGCCGCGCAGAAGGCCGGCCGCACCTTCAGCGGCGTCTCCGGCATCGCCATCCAGGATTCCTCGCTGCAGGAAAGCATGGGGCCGGTCTGCGACCGCACCAAGGAAAATCTGGTCTCGACCGACAACGGCATCATCATGGCGCGCCACCGCCTGATGCGCGCGGTCAAGGCACTGGTCGACAAAGGCATCACGCCGCCCGGCGTCGATCCGGCGCATCACCATGTGCGCTCCTGCGCCTTGGTCCTGGCGCCCGACGTCGCGTTCAAGGACGGCGCCAAGGACGCGCTCAACGCCAAGCGCGGCGTGGCGCAGACGACGGTGTGATCCTTTAAGAGTTGCCTTCGACGGCGTTCTTGCCGGCGATCAACCCCTGGCAGATGGCGCGCGGCAGGCCGTGCATGGAAAAGCCACCGGCCGATTCACCGCCGCAATAAAGACCGGGGATCGCCTCGCCGTTAATGTCGATCACCTGGCAGCGCGCATTGATGCGCAGTCCCGCGCGCGTGTCGTGAATGACCGGCGTGGCCCAAGCGGCATAGAACGGCGGCGTCGCGATCTTGTAGAGCGGTTTCGGCTTGCCGAAGTCGGCGTCCTTGCCGCCTTCGACGAATGAATTGTAGCGCGTGACGGTCGCCGTGAGATTTTGCGGCGGCATCGGCACGCGCTGATATTTCATTTTGATTTTGGCAGCGAGCGCTTCGATGTTTTTCGCACCGAAGAAAAAACCCGCATCGATGTCGACATCCGGCGGATTCGGATTCCATTTCTCGCGCGCCACCGCCTCTGAATCGAAGATCGCCCAGATCGGACCGCCGCCGTTGTGGCCGTCACCGATGCCGGCGAGCGCGGCATTGATGAAATTGCTCGGATCGTATTTGGCATTCTTGGCGTTGAGATAGCTGTAAGGCTCGTAAGGGTTGGTGCTTTGATAGGTGTTGTAATTGAAGTGGCCGCCGGTCTCGTCGTAAAAACGATTGCCCAGCATGTTGACCAGGATGACGTCCTGCCAGTCGGCGACGGGAAGCCCCGTCGCGCGCGCTTTGTCGAACACCTCGCTGCCCGGCCGCCAGCGCACATTCACATAGCCATATTGGCAGCCGATCGCACCCGGCTTGGTGATGCCGGAGCCGAATTCGCCGGTATAGTTGGCCGTTCCCCATAGCGACGCACCGGCAGCCATGGCGGCAATCTCGCCGCTGGCGTCTTGGTCGGACCACGGCATGCCGGCAAGCCCGCAATATTCCTCGGTCAGCCGCGGATCGAACATGCGGCGGAAATTGACGTTGCCGGTCGAGCCGCCGGTCGCGACGATGACGGCCTTGTTGGCGCGGATGTTGAGGCGTGCGCCCTTGTGATCGACGGTGATGCCCGACACGCGCCCAGAGGCGCGGCCGGAATTGGTCGCCTCGCGATGAATCGCAATCATGCGATGTTCGAGCAAAATCTCGACGCCGGCTTTGAGCGCCGCGGCATGCAGCGGCCGCATCAGGCCGGCGCCGGCGCGCAATTCCGGATCGTCCGGGTGGGCCTCCTTGCCGGTGTGAACCATCGGCCAGCCGGCGACGTCGATCCGCATGGTGCGCAGCACCGAGACGCCGATCTCGTGGCCGATGCTGTTGGGCTTGCGGTCGATGACTTTGACGCCATGCGCGAGCAGGAATTCGAACGCCGCGACGCTGTTGTCCGCAAAAGCGCGGATGATCTCGCGGTCGTTATAGCGATAGGGCGGAAAGCCGTTGCTCTCCACCACCGACCAGTCGGTGAGATCGCGGAAGAACAGATCGGGCGAATCCTCGATGCCGTATTTCTTCTGATAGCTGGTGCCGCCGCCGAGCGGCAGGTTGCCGCCCGAAGTGACGGCATGGCCGCCGATGCGAGGCTGCGCCTCCACCATGATCACCAAGGCGCCGGCCTCGCGCGCCACGATTGCCGCCGGCATCCCCGTGGCGCCCGAGCCGATGACGACGACATCGGCTTCACGGTGCCATTCCGTTTCCCCACTCGCCACGCCGACACCCCTATCTTGCCCGTTATCGCCCTAAGCTTAAGACTAACAGCCTCGCCGATCTTATGTCATGTGGTCGCCGTCCCGTTTCGTTAGACCCACCGTTTGGAGTCTTGTCATGGCAGATGTCGTCCCCACCCACCGGCTCACCCACGAAGCGAGCATGAAAATGATGCTGGCCGGCGTGACCAAGGCCAATGAGCTCGGCTGCAAGGTGAGCCTCGCCGTGGTCGATCAGAGCTGCCGGTTGATCGGCTTCCTGATGATGGACGGCGCCCGGCATTTTTCCATCATCACCACGCAAAGGAAGGCGATCACCGCGGCATCGCAGCGCCAGCCGACAGGTTACGCGCCGGAGGAGAACGCGCTCTCGATGGCGGTGCGCATGGGCGACTTCACCAATGTGCCGGGCGGATTTCCGATCGAGGCCGATGGCGAAGTGATCGGCGCGGTGGCGGCCGGCGGCGCCAAGATCGAGCAGGATGTCGAGGTCGCGAAAGCGGCGCTGGCGGCGCTCAGACTATCAGCAGGCTAACGAGCCGCTACAAGTCCAGCACCAACCGCTCGCTCTTGCAGCCGCAGCAGCAGATCATGACCTTGTCGTTGGCCGCCTGCTCTTCCTCGCTGAGCACAGAATCGTGGTGCTCGGGAATGCCGGAAATGACTCGCGTCTCGCAGGCGCCGCAGATACCGAGCTCGCAGGAATAATCGACGTCGACACCGGCCTCGTACAGCACTTCGAGGACCTTCTTGCCCTCGGGGATGTAATATTCCTCACTGGACCGTGCGAGCTCGACCCAGAAGCCGCCGATCGTCGACGCTTCATTCTCCTTGGCCGTGAAATATTCGATGTGGACGTGGCCTTTCGGCCGGCCGGCGGCGGCGGCCTCAAAGGCGGTGAGCATCGGTTTTGGCCCGCAGCAATAAAGATGCGCGTTCTCCGGCGCCGCGGCGGCGATCGCTTTCAGATCCAAGAATTTTCCGTCCGCCTCGGCGTCGAGATGCAAGTGCACGCGCGCCGGATCGAGCGTCTTCAGCGCTTCCATGAACGCCATCTCCTCGCGCGCACGGCACGAATAGTAGAGCTGCCACGGCCGATCTTGCGCGGCCAGTTCTTGCGTCATGCACCAGATCGGCGTGATGCCGATGCCGCCGGCGATGAGGACGACGGACTCGCCGCTCTCGACCAGCGGGAAATGATTGCGCGGCGCGCTAATCTTGATTTCATGGCCGACGCGCATTTCGTCGATGATGTAGCGCGAGCCGCCGCGGCTCTCGGCGTCGCGCTTGACGCCGACGACATAGATCTCGGGATCGGTATTCGGCACGACCAAAGAAAACTGGCGGACGAGTCCAATCGGCAGATGCAGATCGATATGGGCGCCGGGTTTGTAGCCTGGCAGCGGCCCGCCCTCGACACGCTTGAACGTATAGAGGTTGGTATCCTTGGCGACCGGCGCGACGGCGGTCAGGCGCACGCTGATCAGCCCCAAGGTTTTTTCAGGCAAGGCAGCCGACGCGGCGGATGATGTAGTCACGGTGCTCATCTGCGCCCTAAATAGGCGGCGAAGGCAGACGTCCGCAACCCGCCCTGTGAAAGCTCAGTATTTTTGCTTAGTTCCGGCGCGCTTGCAGCGCCGCCTGGTCCACCGACTGCGCCTCACGCAACGCCTCAACGACGAACTGCGCGAAGACGCGGCCGATCATCACGACAACCGGCCCGGACGGCGGCTCAGCGGCGAGCTTTGCCGGCAGATCGCTGATGGTACCGGCGATGACGCGTTCGTCGGCCCGGGTCGCGCGCTCGACCGCAACCGCGGGCGTTGCCGGATCGAGGCCGGCCTTTACAGCGGTCGCGACCAACTCAGGCAAAGTCCTGATCGGCATGTAGACCACGGTGGTCACAGCTGGATCGGCGACGCTCGACCAATCGACATCGCCCGGCAGTTTGCCGTCGCGGCCGTCAATGGTGGCGTGGCCGGTGATGTATTGCACGCGGCGCGCCTCCCCGCGGCGCGTCAGCGAGACCAGGAGCCGGCTCGCCGCGCCCTGCGCGGTAGTGATGCCGGGCACCACTTCAACAGCGATGCGCGCGGCGCGGCAGGCGGCGAGTTCTTCATCGGCGCGACCGAAGATCATTGGATCGCCGCCCTTGAGTCGCACCACGCGGCGGCCCGCTTTGGCGAGCGAAATCATCAGCGCGTTGATGTCGTCCTGCCGGCACGAGACTTTGTGCCCGGTTTTGCCGACCAGCATTTTTTTCGCTTCGCGGCGGGCGAAATCGAGAATGTCGGGGGCGACGAGATCGTCGAACAAAATCACCTCGGCCGATTGCAGCGCGCGCACCGCGCGCAGCGTCAGCAATTCCGGATCGCCGGGGCCGGCGCCGACCAGCACGACGGAGCCGGCGTCATGGCCCGATTGCTGCGCGCCGATCGGCGCCAACAGCGCTTCGAGATCGGCGTCGGTCGGTTCGCGTTCGGACGCCGCGACCGCGCGCGCCGCGAATTTTTCCCAGAAGCCGCGGCGACCGCGGAACGGCAGAGCCAACGCCTGCACCCGCGGACGCCAGGCCCGCGCGGCGGCGGCCCAGCGGCTGAAGCCGCTCGGGATCAGCGCCTCGATCTTGGCGCGGATCGCCTGACCGAAAACTGGAGCTGCGCCATCGGTCGAAATGCCGATGACGAGCGGCGAGCGATTGACGATGGCGCCGAAGGCAAAGTCGCAAAAGGCCGGACGGTCGATGACATTGACCGGAACGCCGGCGGTGCGGGCGGCGGCGGCAAATGCCGCGGCCTCTTCATCGTCAGCGCAATCGGCAACCGCGATGGCGGCGCCCGAAATATCCGCTGCCGCCCAGCGGCGCTCGCGGATGAAAATCTCGCCGCGCGGCGGCGCCCCCGCAAGCGATTGCAATTCCTCATCCGCCACCGGGGCAAAAACGTCGACCTGCGCGCCTGCAGCCGACAGCAATTCGGCCTTCCAGATCGCGGCCCGACTGCCGCCCGCCACCACGACGCGCTTGTTCTCCAACGCGAAAAACGCCGGCAGTCGCGCCAGCGGGCCCATGCGGGTGGCTTTGATTTCCGAAGGTGTGCGGCTCATGCAGTTCTACCAACCTGGCTGGCAGATAGAATTTCCTGCCATCGATGGCAATCAGCGGCGATAATTTTGGGATAAACCACCCGCGGCGGCCATCCTCGTAGGAAACTCACCTCCATTACGGCTTAAGGCCAGACATTCCGCCTCTGCGCCGCTCATTCACTCTAGCATTCAAACGGCGTAGCTGAAGTCTCCAAAACTTGGCACGTAAGGCACGTAAAATTTGGCGGGCGCCCGACGGAGGTCCGCCGGGCGCCCTTAGTTTCACGTCAGCCGGTCTATAAGCCGGGTTCTGGATGGCATGCAGGCAGCGCCCGCATACGTGACGGCCATTCCTCTGGGACGCCGGTTGCCCGGCGCCTCAAGCAACCTACCCGGACGGGCGGATCTGGACAGATCCTGAAGCTCTCTCGCTTGCGCGCGAAAACCTCGCGCCGTCCCTATTCGGTCTTGCTCCCGGTGGGGTTTGCCATGCCGTCGGCGTTGCCGCCGGCGCGGTGCGCTCTTACCGCACCGTTTCACCCTTACCGTCCTCGCTCGAAGGCGAAAACGGCGGTCTGTTCTCTGTGGCACTGTCCCTGGGCTCGCACCCGCCGGATGTTATCCGGCACCGCTTGTCCACGGAGCCCGGACTTTCCTCCCCGGCAACCTTTCGGTTTCGCCGGAGCGGCCGTCCGACCGACTGACGCGCCGAGGCATGGGGGCGCCCGGCATCCCCGTCAAGAGCCAAAGCAAAATTAAGCTGAATCAAGAAACAAGACCGGAAGCGACCAGGTTCATCGGGGTGCGGGCGCGCGCCGCGATCGTCCGCGTCCGGCCGCGATTGGCCAGCAATTCCTGCAACGTGCTGCGCGTCGAGGCATCGAAAACGCCGTCGACCCGTTCGGGGCGAAAGTGGCGCTGGAATGCCGCCACGACATCGCGCGTCACCGCGTCGTATTCGCCATTGACCCCGACGCCATAGCCGTAATCGGCGAGCAGTTTCTGCGTCGTGGCCACCGCATTGCTGCGATCGCCCGGCCGCAGCGTTTGGCCGAAATCCATGATCGGCGCCGGCTTGACCCAATGGCCGACGCCGGAATCGTAGAGCGTCTGCCACGGGAATTTCTCGCCGGGATCCTGTTTGCGCGCCGGCGCGACATCGGAATGCGCCAAGATCCGTGTCGATGGAATCGAATGACGGGTCAAAATACTGCGGCACAGCGCAGTGACCGCCGCGATCTGCCGCTTGGGAAACGGCGGATAGCCGTGATCGTGCCCGGGATTGACGATCTCGACGCCGATCGAACACGAATTGATATCGGTTTCGCCGGCCCAGGATGATTTGCCGGCGTGCCAGGCACGCTGGCTCTCCTGGACGAGCTGCACGATGCGGCCGTCTTCATGCACGAAGTAGTGACACGAAACTTCGCTGCCGGGCGCTTTGAGGAGCTCGAGCGCGGCATCGGCGTGCCGCATGCCGGTGTAATGCAGCACAATCGTATCCACGCGCCGACCATCGTTCCGGTCGCCTTGATTAGGCGACGGATCGACTTCGGCGACAACGCAGGAATCCGGTGCAAACAAACTACGCGACATGATTGCACATTATGAGAACGGGTCGTGCCGACAACCTGAGTTTGCGAGTTCTACACAGATAACGCTCGACGCTTTGCAAAACGCGTTGCGCCGGCGCCAGGGCAATTTCGGGTGCATGGCCCTGTGAAGCCGCGGCCGCAGCCGTCGGCTTGAGTGCAGGTAATGCGTCGAGGCTGCGAGGTCCAGCGGACATTTTCGCGCGCCGACAAACCAAGCAATCTCAACGATTCCTTAAGCTTACCCCTCACTAATCGAGATCAGACGAAACCGCGCGATCGGTGTGCGGTTTTGTTGACGCCCATATTGTCCCATGGTACCCCAATTGATCCCACAGATCATCCTAAGGCGGGCGACCAGTGACCGGATTGAAGGGCGAGATGGATCGGTTTGTGTCGCATTACCTGCTGCGGCTCGATGCCAAGGGACGGGTTTCGGTGCCGGCGCCCTTCCGCGCGGCGCTCAAGCGCGACGGTTTCGACGGCCTCTATTGTTATCCGGCGCTGGACCGGCCGGCGCTGGATGCCGGCGGCCATGCACTCCTGGCGGAGAACGAAGCGCTGCTGGCGGACCTCTCGCCGGCTTCGGCGGAACGCGACCGCTTCTCGCTGTCGCTCTACGGCACGAGCGAGACTTTGAAGATCGATCGCGAGGGCCGCGTGACGCTCACCGAGACGCTGAAAGCGCATGCCGGCATTACCGATGCTGTGATCTTCGTCGGTCTCGGCCACAAATTTCAGATCTGGGAGCCGAGCCGGTTTCGCGCCGAACTCGACGCGGCAACGGAGCAAGTCCGGATGGTGAAGCACGCGCACGCACCGCATGGAGCGCACGAATGAGCGCGGGCGACGAAACCATCGCCGGCGCAGCGGCGCGTCATGTTCCCGTGCTGGGGCGGCAGGCGGTCGATCGGCTCGCGGTGAAGAGCGGCGGGCTCTATATCGACGGCACGTTCGGCGCCGGCGGTTATACGCGCGCGATCCTGCAAACGCCCGGCGCCCGCGTGATCGGCATCGATCGCGACCAGAGCGCCGTCGCCCATGGCGCGGCCTTGGTCGCGGAGGCGCAGGGCCGGCTCGAACTGTTTCAGGATCGCTTTTCCAATCTGGCATCGATTGTGCGCACGACGGTCGACGGCATCGTGCTCGATCTCGGCGTGTCGTCGATGCAGCTCGACGAGGCCGAGCGCGGCTTCTCGTTCCGTTTCGACGGCCCGCTCGACATGCGCATGGGCCGCGACGGGCCGAGCGCCACCGACGTGCTCGCGCGCGGCGGCGAACGCGACCTGGCGTATATCATTGCCACGCTCGGCGAAGAGCACCGCGCCCGCGCCGTTGCCCGCGCCATCGTCAAGGCGCGTAGCGAACGCGCGATCGAGACGACGGGCGCGCTCGCCGAGATCGTCGCACGCGTCGTGCATCTGCGCGACAGCCAGATTCATCCGGCGACCCGCACGTTCCAGGCGCTGCGTATTTTCGTCAATGACGAGCTTGCCGAACTCGCCCACGGCCTCGCCGCCGCCGAGCGCGCGCTCAAGCCCGCCGGGCGGCTGGTCGTCGTGTCGTTTCATTCGCTCGAAGACCGCATCGTCAAGACCTTCCTCACCGAGCGCAGCCGCGCGCCAGCGGCGTCGCGGCACGAGCCAGAGATCGTTTCCGCGCCATGGAGCTTTCGCGTGCTGACGCGCAAGCCCGAAATCGCCGATACGGCCGAGATCGCCGCCAATCCGCGCGCCCGTTCGGCGAAGCTGCGTGCGGCCGAGCGCACCGATGCGCCGGCACGTTCGGCTGCGGTCGAAGATCTGCTGCCGCGGCTGCCCACGCTCGCCGACGTGATGCGGGGGCGCCTGTGACCCTGCGGCTGTTGAATTTCCTCGTGATCGGCATGCTGGTCTTCGCGGCGGCTTACGTCTATCGCATCAAATTCGACGCGACCCTGCAGGCGGAAAAACTCGCCAAGCTGCGCAGCGAGGTGCGCCACGAGCGCGACGAGATCGCAGCATTGCGCGCGCAATGGGGCCAGCTCGACAATCCCGACCGCATCGAGACGCTCGCGAAGCGCTATCTGCAGCTCAAGGTGATCGCGCCAACGCAATTCGACACGCTCGATCATCTGCCGGATCGTCCGCCGCCGCCTGCGGAAGACGAGCACGCCGACGTGCGCGATCCGATCGGCGGCATCATCGAGAACTCGGAAGAGCCGGCAACGACCGGAAACATTCCGGCCGCGCCGAAGCCTGCAAGCGCCGCGCCGAAGCCGATCGGAACGCCGCGGCCAAGAAGCGGAGCGCCGCAATAATGAGCGTGACCGCCAATATTTTGCCGGTCAAACCGCCGGAGCCGTGGCGGCGGCGCTTCATCCGCAGGGTGCTCTACGGCAGCAATATCGACCGTGGCGCCAAGGCACGGGCGCGGATCGTGCTGGCGATGCTCGCCTTTGCCGCCGTCTATACGATTATCGCGGTGCGGCTCGTGATGTTCGCCATCGTCTCGAACAGCCACACCGCGCATCGCGTGGTGTCCGAAGATGCGATCGCAACCGCACGCCCCGACATTCTCGATCGCAACGGCGAGGCGCTGGCGACCGACGTGCGGGTGCCCTCGCTCTACGCCGAGCCGCGCCGGCTCATCGACGTTGACGAGGCGGCCGAGCTGCTGACCGCCGACCTGCCCGATCTCAATGCCAAGGAGCTGCGCGACCGGCTGGCATCAAAGCGCGGCTTCGTCTGGCTCAAGCGTGACATCACGCCGGGGCAGCAGCGTGAGATTTATCGCCAAGGGCTGCCGGGCATCGGCTTCCTGAACGAGAACAAGCGCGACTATCCGAACGGCGATGAAGTCTCGCATCTGCTCGGCCGCGTCGACATCGACAACCAGGGCATCGCCGGCATCGAGAAATGGCTCGACGGCCAAGGCCTGATGGCACTGCATATGGCGGGGCTCGCCTCGGACCGGCTGCAGACGCCGGTGCAGCTCGCGCTCGATCTACGCGTCCAGCACGCGCTGCGCGACGAGCTCGTCGCCGCGCGCGCCAAATTCCACACCATCGCGGCGGCGGGCGTCGTGCTCAATGTCCGCACCGGCGAAATCGTCGCCATGGTGTCGGAGCCCGACTTCGATCCCAACGATCCACAGGACCCGCACGACCAGACGCTGATCAACCGGCTGACCACCGGCGTTTACGAAATGGGTTCGACGTTCAAGGCCTTCACGGTGGCGATGGCGCTCGATTCCGGCAAGGCGACGCTGAAATCGACCTTCGATGCGCACAATCCGCTGCATTACGGCAAGTTCGAGATTCACGATTTCGAGCCGATGCAGCGCGCGCTCACGGTACCGGAAATCTTCACCTACTCGTCGAATATCGGCGCCGCGCATATCGCGATGTCCATGGGCATCGATGCGCACAAGGCGTTCCTGAAAAAGATGGGCCAGCTCGATCGGCTGCGCACCGAACTGCCGGAAAGCGCCGAGCCGATCGTGCCCAAGCATTGGGGCGAGCTCAACACCATGACGATTGCCTTCGGCCACGGCCTCTCCGTCGCGCCGCTGCAGGCGGTGATGGGAGTCGCGGCGCTGATGAACGGCGGCATTCTGATCCCGCCGACATTTCTCAAGCGCAGCGAAGCCGAGGCCCAAGCGCTCGGCATCCGCGTCGTCAAGCCCGAGACCAGCCTGATGATGCGCTACTTGATGCGGCTCAATGTCGAGAAGGGCACCGCATCGAAAGCCGACGTGCCCGGCTATTATATCGGCGGCAAGACCGGAACCGCCGACAAAGTGGAATTCGGCCGCTACTCCAAGACCAGAGTGCTGACCGATTTCATGGCGGTGATGCCGGCCGACCAGCCGCGTTATCTGGTCCTGGTCATGCTAGATGAGCCGCAGGCGCTGCCGGAGACCCACGGCTACAAAACCTCGGGCTGGAACGCGGTGCCGACCGGCGGCGCCGTGGTGGCGCGGATCGCGCCGCTGCTCGGCATCCAGCCGCGCATGGACCTGCCGCCGGCCGATCAGCTCATACTGGCCTCGCTGAAGGAAAACCGCTAAGTCACTGCCCTCTTTGTCGACGGTACGGATGTCGACCGGGCCCCAATGAAACTTCACGAGATTTTGCCGTCCGATCCGGAATTCGACGCGCACCACGCCGCTCTCGACATCGGCGGCGTGACGGCGGACAGCCGCACCGTCAAGCCCGGCAGTCTTTTCGTCGCCATTCCCGGCACCAAGGCGGACGGTCTCGGTTTTGTGCCGGCAGCGATTGCCGCCGGCGCTGCCGCCATCGTCGCGGAACAGAGGCCGCAAACGCCGCTGCCGGCGAACGTCGCCTTCGTGCACGTTGCCGATGCGCGGCGCGCCCTGGCGCTGATCGCGGCAAAATTCTATCCGCGACAGCCCGGCACCATCGCCGCCGTCACCGGCACCAGCGGCAAAACTTCCGTGGCCGCGTTCCAGCGGCAGATCTGGACCGCACTCGGACACAGCGCCGCGAGCATCGGCACGGTCGGCATCGTGTCGCCGCGCGGCGAGACTTACGGGTCGCTGACGACGCCTGACCCGGTCGCGCTGCACCGTTCCATCGACACACTTGCCGGCGAAGGCGTGACGCATCTCGCCATCGAAGCCTCTTCGCATGGCCTCGATCAATCACGGCTCGACGGTTTGCGCATCGCGGCCGGCGCCTTCACCAATATCACCCGCGATCATCTCGATTATCATCCGAGCTTCAACGCCTATCTCGACGCCAAGCTGCGGCTGTTCGAAGTGCTACTCGAACCAGGCGCGGCGGCCGTGATCTATGCCGATCACGATCACGCCGACGCCGTGGTGAACGCGGCCAAGGCGCGCGGTCTGTCGATCATGACCGTGGGGCACAAAGGCAGCGGCATCCGCCTCGCCGAAGTCAAAATCGACGGCTTCGCGCAGACGATGCGGATCGAGCACGGCAAGAAAACTTATCGGCTGCATCTACCGCTGGTCGGCGAATTCCAGATCGAGAATGCGCTGGTCGCCGCGGGTCTTGCGATCGCAACCGGCAGCGACGCGGCTTCCTCCTTCGCCGCGCTCGAACATCTCACCGGCGCCAAGGGCCGCCTCGAACGGGTCGGCACCAATCGCGGCGCGCCGATCTTTGTCGATTACGCGCACAAGCCCGACGCGCTCGCCAAGGCGCTTGAGGCGCTGCGGCCCTATGTGACCGGCAAGCTTGTCGTGGTGTTCGGCGCCGGCGGCGACCGCGATCGCGGCAAGCGCCCGCTGATGGGCGCGATCGCCGCGGAAAAAGCGGATCGCGTGATCGTCACCGACGACAATCCGCGTGGCGAAAATCCCGCGGCAATCCGTGCCGCGATCCTTGCTGCGACCCTTGCCGCCGCGAACGGCGCCATCGAGATCGCCGACCGGCGCGAGGCGATCCACCGCGCCATTGCCGATCTGCATCAAGGCGACGTGCTGCTGATCGCCGGCAAAGGTCATGAAACCGGCCAGATTATCGGTGACCGGGTGATCGAATTCAGCGATCATGAAGCAGTGGCCGCAGCTCTGAAGAAATAGCCCGGAAGGAACTCGCTGCATGAATAGCGCGCCGCCGCTGTGGACCATTGATGCAATGGCGCGGGCGATGCGCGCCGAGCGTCAAGGTGGGCTTCGTGGGGCGTTGCCGGAAACGATTCCCGGGCTGTCGATCGACAGCCGCTCCATTCAACCGGGCGAGGCCTTCTTTGCCATTGCCGGCGACAATCGCGACGGTCACGACTTTGTCGCCCAGGCGCTCGCCGCCAAGGCCGGATTGGCCGTGGTCGCGGCCGACCGGCGCGGGCAATTTCCCGCCGATGCGCCGCTGCTGATCGTGCCTGACGTGCTGGCCGGCCTGCGCGAGCTTGCTGTCGCCGCCCGCGCGCGCTTCCAAGGCAAAGTGATCGGCGTCACCGGCTCGGTCGGCAAGACCAGCACCAAGGAAGCGCTGCGGGTCGCGCTGGCGAAAGACGGCGAGACCCACGCGTCGATCGCCTCCTACAACAATCACTGGGGCGTGCCACTGTCGCTCGCGCGCTGCCCCGCGAGTGCGCGCTATGCCGTGTTCGAGATGGGCATGAATCACGCGGGCGAGATCGAGCCGCTGACGCGGCTGTCGCGCCCGCATGTCGCGATCATCACCACGATCGCGCCGGTGCATCTCGAATTTCTCGGCACGCTCGCCAAGATCGCCGATGCCAAGGCCGAGATCTTTTGCGGCATCGAGCCGGGCGGCGCGGCGGTGCTCAATCACGACATCGCCCAGTTCAATCAGCTCAAACGCCGCGCCAAGGAAATAGGTGTCGCCCGCATCGTCTCATTCGGCGAAAACAAGAAAGCCGATGCGCGCCTCGTCAAACATGCGCTGCAGGCGCGCTCCTCGACAGTCGAAGCCAATATCCTCGGCGCCGAGATCACCTATAAGATCGGCGCGCCGGGCCGGCATCTGGTCAGCAATTCGCTTGCGGTTCTCGCCGCCGTCGAACTGGTCGGCGCCGACCTTGCGCTCGGCGCGCTGGCGCTCGGCGAGCTCAACCCGGTCACCGGGCGCGGCACCCCGATCGAGATCGAGCCGCCCGGCGGCTCCGCGCTGGTCATCGACGACAGCTATAACGCCAATCCGGCTTCCGTCGCCGCCGCTCTTGCCGTGCTCGGCAAGGCCACAGTCGGCCCGCGCGGCCGCCGCATTGCCGTCCTTGGCGACATGCTCGAACTCGGCCCGAAAGGCCGGGCGCTGCATCGCGGCCTCGCCGACGCCGTCGTCGCCAATGCGGTCGATCTGGTATTCTGTTGCGGTCCGCTGATGCACGCTTTGTGGCAGGCTCTTCCCGCGAGCCGCCGCGGCGGCTATGCAGAAGACTCAAGCCTGCTCGAGGCGCAGGTGCTGCCCGCGATCCATGCCGGCGATGTCGTCATGGTCAAAGGCTCGCTCGGCTCGCGCATGGCGCCCATCGTCAAGGCGTTGCAACGAGCCTATCCACGGCACGACAACGGCGAACACGCGCTGCAAGACACCACCGCGCTGCAAGGTTGATGCGATGCTCTATTGGCTCGTCGAACTGTCAGACAAGCTCTCTGTCCTCAATGTCTTTCGCTACATCACTTTTCGCACCGGCGGCGCGATCATCACCGCCTTGCTGTTCGTGTTCCTATTCGGCCAGATCATGATCGACCGGCTGCGCCTGTTGCAGGGCAAGGGTCAGCCGATCCGCACCGACGGGCCGAAATCGCACATCGTCGCCAAGGCCGGCACGCCGACCATGGGCGGACTCTTGATCCTGTCCGGCATGCTGGTGTCGACGCTGCTCTGGGCCAATCCGTCCAACCCTTATGTCTGGGTGGTGCTCGGCGTCACGCTCGGCTTCGGCTTGATCGGCTTCTACGACGATTATCTGAAAGTCTCCAAGCAGTCGCATGACGGCTTCGGCGGCCGCTCGCGGCTCGCGCTTGAATTCATCATTGCGGCGATTGCCTGCGTGGCGCTGGTCAAGCTCGGCCAGGTGCAGTTCTCGATGACGCTTGTGTTCCCGTTCTTCAAGGAACTGGTGCTCAATCTCGGCTGGTTCTTCATATTGTTCGCGATGTTCATCATTGTCGGCGCGGGCAATGCGGTGAATCTGACAGACGGGCTCGACGGGCTTGCCATCGTGCCGGTGATGATCGCGGCCGCGAGCTTCGGCATGATCTCGTATCTGTCGGGCAATGCGGTGTTCGCCGATTATCTTCAGATTCATTACGTCGCCGGCACCGGCGAGCTCGCGGTGCTGTGCGGGGCCGTGGTCGGCGCCGGCCTTGGCTTTCTCTGGTTCAACGCGCCGCCGGCGACGATCTTCATGGGCGATACCGGCTCGCTCGCGCTCGGCGGCATGATCGGGGCGATCGCAGTCGCGACCAAGCACGAGATCGTGCTGGCGGTGATCGGCGGGCTCTTTGTGCTGGAGGCGG
Source organism: Xanthobacteraceae bacterium (assembly GCA_049677525.1). Lineage (GTDB taxonomy): Bacteria > Pseudomonadota > Alphaproteobacteria > Rhizobiales > Xanthobacteraceae > BOG-931. The sequence goes on along the minus strand of JBAUCK010000480.1, from coordinate 11,430 downwards.
TGTCGGTGATCGTGCAGGTGGTGTCGTTCAAGCTCACCGGCAAGCGCGTGTTCAAGATGGCGCCGATCCACCATCACTTCGAGCAGCTCGGCTGGACCGAGCCGCAGATCGTCATCCGGTTCTGGATCGTTTCGGTCGTGCTGGCACTTGTCGGGCTTTCGACCTTGAAGCTGAGGTAAGCGCCGTGATTCCGGTTACGACCTTTAAGGGGAAAAAGGTCGCCGTGTTCGGGCTCGGCGGCTCCGGCCTCGTCAGCGCCAGCGCGCTCCTCGCCGGCGGCGTCGATGTCATCGGCTACGATGACACCGAAGCCAGCGTCGCCAAGGCCAATGCCGCTGGCATTCCGACCGCGGATCTGCGCAAGGCCGATTGGACGCGCATCGCGGCGCTCGTTCTCGCACCCGGCGTGCCGCTGACGCATCCGCAGCCGCATTGGGTGGTCATGCTCGCGCGCGACGCCAATGTCGAAATCATCGGCGATATCGAATTGTTCTGCCGCGAGCGCGCGCGCCACGCGCCGGGTTCGCCGTTCGTCGCCATCACCGGCACCAACGGCAAATCGACGACGACGGCTTTGATCGCGCATCTCGTCAAATCGGCCGGCATGGACGCTCAGCTCGGCGGCAATATCGGCACCGCGATCCTGTCGCTGCAGCCGCCGGACACTCACGTCAAACCGCTGCGCGTTCACGTCATCGAATGCTCGTCCTATCAGATCGATCTCGCGCCGTCGCTCGATCCTTCCGTGGGCATCCTGATCAATCTCAGCGAAGACCATCTCGACCGCCACGGCACCATGGACCATTACGCCGCGGTGAAGGAGCGCCTGGTCGCCGGCGTGCCCAGCCAAGGGGGTCCAGTCGGAACTGCGGTTGTTGGCGTCGACGACAATTGGTGCAACGCCATTGCCGACCGGCTGGAAAAAGCCGGCAAACGCCTGGTGCGCGTCTCGGTCAAACGAAAACTGAACGGCGGCATCTATGCCGATGGATCGCGCATCATTCGCGCCGAGGCTTCCGGCACGCTCGAGATTGCCGAACTGTCCGGCATCGGTTCACAGCGCGGCGTGCACAATGCGCAGAATGCCGCTTGCGCCGCCGCCGCGGCGCTGACGCTCGGCTTCGATGCGGCGACGATCCAGGCCGGACTCAAATCCTTTCCGGGCCTCGCGCACCGCATGGAAGAGGTCGGCCGCCGCGGCTTTGTTCTGTTCGTCAACGATTCCAAGGCGACCAATGCGGATTCGGCAGCGCAGGCGCTGGCCTGTTTCACCGACATTTATTGGATCGCTGGCGGCAAGTCAAAAACCGGCGGCATCGAATCGCTACGCGCGCTCTTTCCGAGCATCCGCAAGGCCTATCTGATCGGCGAAGCGGCGGAAGATTTCGCCGAGACGCTCGGCAACGAGGTGCCGCACGAAATCGACGGCACGCTCGACAAGGCGGTGGCGGCGGCAACGCGCGACGCCGAAGCCTCGCCGAGCCGCGAGCCCGTGGTACTGCTCTCGCCCGCCTGCGCCTCGTTCGACCAGTATCGCAATTTCGAAGTTCGCGGCGATGCGTTTCGGGAGCTGGTGCGGGCGTTGCCGGGGGTGATTGCGAAGAGCGGGTAAAAGGCTGGCGGCATTTAGCCCGGCCGGTCTCCGCTTCGATTTCGCGGGCCGTTCCGACTACCGCTTGGGTAGTCGCTTGACCATTGGGCGGTTAGCACGGCATGACGCGACGAACGCCGAATCTTAATCACCTTTAAACCATCCTGGTGTCATCACTAGATCGGGACGTATGGCCGGGTTGGCCCGGGGACGTGATGGCTTCGCGCGCGCAACCGACGCCGTTTTCCGAATGGTGGTGGACGGTCGACCGGCCGACCTTGGCTGCGCTCGGCGCACTGATGCTGGCCGGCATCGTGCTGTGCCTGGCCGCGAGCCCGCCGGTCGCGGCCCGCATCGGGCTCGACCCGTTCCATTTCGTCAACCGCCAGATTTTCTTCCTCGTCCCGGCGATCGCGGTGATGCTGGTGACGTCGTTCCTGTCGCCGCACGACATCCGCAAAGTAGCGCTGGTCGTTTTCGTGGTCAGCATCATCCTGATGGCGGCTACGCCTTATTTCGGCGCCGAGATCAAAGGCGCCAAGCGCTGGCTGGTCATCCTCGGCGTCAATATCCAGCCGTCGGAATTCATGAAGCCGGCTTTCGTCGTGCTGATCGCCTGGCTGTTCGGCGAAACGGCGAAGCGGCCGGAAATGCCGGCCAATTCCATCGCGCTCGTACTCCTGATCGTCGTCGTCGCGCTGCTGGTCATGCAGCCCGACTTCGGCCAGACCATGCTGGTGTCGCTGGTCTGGGGCGCGCTGTTCTACATGGCGGGCATGCGCTTCATCTGGGTGATGGGGCTTGCCGGCGCCGCGGGGCTCGGCCTCACCGCGGCCTTCTTCACCGTCCCGCACGTGGCGCAACGCATCAACCGCTTCCTCGATCCGGCCTCCGGCGACACGTTCAATATCGATATTGCGACGGAATCCTTCATTCGCGGCGGCTGGTTCGGCCGCGGCCCGGGCGAAGGCACCATCAAGCGCATCCTGCCCGAAGGTCACACCGACTTCATCTTCGCGGTGGCGGCGGAAGAATTCGGCGTGGTCTTGTGTCTCATCCTGGTGTCGTTATTTGCGTTCATAGTGATCCGCGCGCTGACCAAGGCGATGCGCACCGACGACCCGTTCATCCGTTTTGCCGCGGCAGGGCTCGCCATCCTGTTCGGCCTTCAATCGACCATCAACATGGCGGTCAATCTGCATCTGATGCCGGCCAAGGGAATGACATTGCCGTTCGTATCCTATGGCGGTTCGTCGCTGATCTCGCTCGCCTACGGCATGGGCATGCTGGTAGCGCTGACGCGCGAGCGGCCGCGCGCTAAGCTCGGCGGCGGCAATCTGCTGGCGGCGGGCGCGGTGTGATGGACGCCGCGCGCGCTTCGAAGCCGTTCGCACCGGTGCTTGCGGCCGCCGGTGGCACGGGCGGGCACTTGTTTCCCGCCGAAGCGCTTGCCGCCGCGCTCGATAAGCGCGGCATTCCGGTTCATCTCGTCACCGACCGCCGCGCCGCGCGTTTCGGCGGCGCTTTCGCCGACGACAGGATCCACGTCGTCACCAGCGCGACGTTTCATTCGCGCAATCCGATCGCGATGGCGCAAACTTTCGCGACGCTCGCGACAGGCTTCAATCAGGCGCGCAAGCTGATCCGGCGGCTCAAGCCCTTGGCCGTCATCGGCTTCGGCGGCTATCCGACCCTTCCGCCGGTCATGGCCGCGGTCTGGTGCCGCGTGCCGAGCCTCGTTCACGATTCCAACGCCGTCATCGGCCGTGCCAACCGCCTGCTGGCGCCGCGCGTCACTGCGATCGCCACGACTTTTCCGGACGTGTTCAGCGATGCGCCGGTTCTGGCCGCCAAGGCAACACTCACGGGCAATCCGCTGCGGCCGGCGGTGATCGCTGCGGCATCCGTGCCCTACCCCGCGCCCAGCGAGCCGCTGCGTCTTCTCGTCACCGGCGGCAGCCAGGGCGCCCGCATCATGGCCGACGTCGTGCCTGCCGCGATCACCCGTCTCGATCCGGCCTTGCGGGCGCGGCTCGCCATCGTGCAGCAGGCGCGCGAGGAAGACTTGAGCCGCGTCAGCGAGACTTACGCGAGCCTTTCGGTGGCGTCGGAGATCGCACCGTTCTTCTCCGATCTGCCGGCGCGGATGGCGGCGTCGCATCTCGTGATCTCGCGCTCCGGCGCGTCCACCGTCGCCGAACTGGCCGCGATCGGCCGGCCCTCTATTCTGGTGCCGCTGCCGGGCGCGCTCGATCAGGATCAATTCGCCAATGCCGGCGTGCTCGAAATCGCCGGTGGTGCGCTGCGGCTGCGCCAGGACGACTTCACCGCGCAGCGGCTCGCCGCCGAGATCGCCGTCCTCGCCGGCAAGCCGCAACGGCTCACGGCCATGGCTGCGGCCGCGCAATCAGTGGGCCGGCTCGACGCCGCCGAACGGCTCGCCGATCTGGTGCTGAAGGTGGCGGGATTGCCGGCAACACCATAATCTCAGCATTATCCGTGAGTTGCGGCTGGGCTTGTCCCGGTCGTCGGCGTCTTTCATTGATAGGAAGTTGGGGCGACGGCCCGGCATGGGGCCGGCGTACCGCGCTACCGGGGAGCCCATATGAAACTGCCGCGCGACATCGGCCCGGTGCATTTCATCGGCATCGGCGGGATCGGCATGAGCGGCATTGCCGAGGTGCTGGTCAATCTCGGCTATGTGGTGCAGGGCTCCGACCAGGCCGACAGCGCCAATGTCAACCGGCTGCGCGACAAGGGCGTGAAGGTTTCGATCGGGCATGCCGCCGATAATCTCGACGGCGCCCGCGTCGTCGTCGTGTCGTCGGCGATCAAGTCCGACAATCCCGAACTGATGGCGGCGCGCGCGCAACAGCTCGCGGTGGTGCGGCGCGCCGAAATGCTCGCCGAACTGATGCGGCTGAAAAGCTGCGTCGCCATTGCCGGCACCCACGGCAAGACCACGACCACCTCCATGGTGGCGACGCTGCTCGACGCCGGCAATTTCGATCCGACCGTGATCAATGGCGGCATCATCAATGCCTACGGCACCAATGCGCGGCTCGGCGCCGGCGACTGGATGGTGGTCGAGGCCGACGAATCCGACGGCACGTTCCTGAAATTGCCTGCCGACATCGCCATCGTCACCAATGTCGATCCCGAGCACCTCGATCACTTCAAGACCTTCGAGGCGGTGCAGGACGCATTCCGCGCCTTCGTCGAGAACGTGCCGTTCTACGGCTTCTCGGTGATGTGCACCGATCATCCGGTGGTGCAGAAGCTCGTCGGCCATATTCAGGATCACCGCATCATCACTTACGGCGAAAATCCGCAGGCCGACGTGCGGCTCGTCGATGTCACGCACGCCGGCGGCAGTTCGCTGTTCACGATCATGTTCAACGAACGCGCCGGCCAAGCGGCGCACGAGATCAAGAACATCGCGCTGCCGATGCCGGGGCTTCACAATGCGCTCAACGCCACCGCCGCGGTCACCGTGGCGCAGGAGCTCGGCGTCGCCGATGACGTGATACGCACCGCGCTCGCCAAATTCGGCGGCGTGCGCCGGCGCTTTACCAAGGCCGGCATGTGGAACGGCGTCACTATCATCGACGACTATGGCCATCACCCGGTCGAGATTGCGGCCGTGCTGAAAGCCGCGCGTGAATCGACCAAGGGCCAGGTCATCGCGGTGGTGCAGCCGCATCGCTATACGCGGCTTGAGGCTTTATTCGATCAGTTCTGCACCTGCTTCAACGACGCCGATGTCGTGATCGTCGCTCATGTTTATTCGGCCGGCGAAGCTCCGATCAAAGGCGCCGACCGTGATGGATTAGTGCAGGGCCTGCGCACGCATGGCCACCGCCAGGTGGTGGCGCTCGACAGTCCCGAGCAATTGGCGTCGCTCATCGCCGGCATCGCCACGCCGGGCGACTACGTCGTCTGCCTCGGCGCCGGCTCGATCACGCAATGGGCCTATGCGCTGCCGGGAGAATTGGCGGGCCCGCCTAAAGCCGAGTGATGGGGCAGCCCATGACGTTTCCAGGTCCGGCGTTTCCCGATCTCGCTCCCGTCCTCAAGAAGAACATGCCGGAGCTGCGCGGCCGGCTCCTCGCCAATCAATCTTTGTCAGAATTCACCTGGTTTCGCGTCGGCGGCCCGGCGCAGCTTCTATTCATGCCGGAAGACGAAGCCGACCTCGCTTATTTCCTGAAAAATCTCGCCGCCGATATCGCCGTCACCGTGGTCGGCCTCGGCTCCAATCTGATCGTGCGCGACGGCGGCATCGCGGGCGCCGTGATCCGGCTCGGCCGCGGCTTCAGCGATGTCGCCATCGAAGGCTCGCATGTCCGCACCGGCACGGCGGTGCCGGACGTGAAAGTCGCGCGCGCGGCGCAAGAGGCCGGCATCGCCGGGCTCGCGTTCCTGCGCGGCATTCCCGGCGGCATCGGCGGGGCGCTGCGCATGAATGGCGGCGCTTATGGCCACGAGACCAACGACACGCTGATCGAGGCGCGCGCGGTCGACCGGCAGGGCGGCATCCATGTGCTGAAGAATGCTGACATGCACTACACCTATCGCCATTGCGGTGCACCGGACGATTACCTCTTCACGCAAGCTTTGTTTGCCGGCGAGCGCGGAGACCCGGCTGTCATCGCCGCCGAGATGGACAAAATCACGGAATCGCGCGAGGCGACGCAACCGATCAGAAGCCGCACCGGCGGCTCGACCTTCAAAAATCCGCCGGGCCACAAAGCCTGGCAACTGATCGATGCCGCCGGCTGCCGCGGCCTGCGCCAAGGCGACGCGCAGGTCTCGGAAATGCACTGCAATTTTCTGATCAACCTCGGCGGCGCCAGTGCTGCCGATATCGAAACCTTAGGCGAGACCGTGCGGCAACGGGTCAAAGCCAATTCGGGTGTCGAGCTTGAATGGGAAATAAAGCGGATCGGGGTTGCGGCGGTCTGAACGGCGCGATTTCGTGACGCCTTTTGTTGTCCCAGGCAAAAATGTGACCAACGCGCTTCGACTCTCGACCTTTCCATAATTGTCGATTCTATTGGTCTTTCCCGCGAATCACTTGTGTTTCGCCGTGTTGGGCTAGGCCGAGGTATTGGGTTGCGGCCGCGATCGAACGGCCGGAACTGTGTGGCTTTCGACCAATTGTGTGGCTTTAGGAAAATGGCCAAACGTGTCGCCGTATTGATGGGAGGCTGGTCGGCGGAGCGCGAAGTGTCGCTGCGCTCGGGCAAGGCCTGTGCCGCTGCGCTCACCCGCCAGGGCTACCGGGTCGCGCCGATCGATGTCGGCCGCGACATCGCCGCCGTTTTGACCGCCGCCAAGCCCGACGCCGCGCTCAATGTGCTGCACGGCCGGCCCGGCGAGGACGGCACGCTGCAAGGGCTTCTGGAAATCCTCGGCATCCCCTACTCGCATTCCGGCGTCATGGCCTCGGCGGTCGCTATGCAGAAGGACTACGCCAAGGCGATGTTTCGCGCCCACGGCGTTCCGGTCGCCGAAGACCGCGTGGTGTCGCGTTTCGAGGCGGCCAAGGCGCATCTGATGCCACCGCCCTACGTGATCAAGCCCGTCGCCGAAGGCTCGAGCGTCGGCGTCTTCATTGTCACGGACAGGCATCCGCATCCGCCGCAGGAACTGTTCCGCGACGACTGGGGGTTCGGCGACAAGGTGATGGTCGAGCGCTACGTCGCCGGCAAGGAACTCACCTGCGCGGTGATGGGCGACCGCTCGCTCGATGTCATCGAGATCGTGCCAACGACCCGCTTCTACGATTACGAGGCCAAATACGCCGCCGGCGGCTCCCAACATCTGCTGCCAGCGCCGGTTTTACCGAATGTTTACCAGGAGGTCCGAAGACTGGCTCTGGCTGCCCATAACGCGCTTGGCTGCCGCGGCGTAAGCCGCGCGGACTTTCGCTACGACGATCGGGGAACTGGGGAGCTGATCTGTCTTGAGGTCAACACACAACCGGGGATGACCGAGACCTCGCTGGTGCCGGAGCTTGCCGCATACGCGGGCATCACCTTCGATGAGCTGGTGCAATGGATGGTGGAGGACGCCTCGACCAATCGCTGACGCGGTCGGGGCCAACAGGGGTGGATCAGATCGGCGCGCCATTTGACGAGCCGACGCTGTCGCACGCCCACACCCATCCCGGTGACGAGGCGGCGGCCCGCTTCACGTGGTTTTCCGGCTATAGCCGCGAGGCGGCGCGCTTTGCCGAACGCCTGCCGCGTGGCTTCGGCGTTGCCGCCACGATCCTGATCATCGGTGGCGCGCTCGCCTATGGCGCGGTTCGCGGCCAGCATGTTGCCGCCGTCATCGATTGGTTCAAAGAGGCCCGCGACGTCGCCGCCAATTCGGCGGGCTTCCGCATCGCCGCCATTTCGCTGTCCGGCCAGAAAGAAGTCAGCCGCGAAGAGATTTTGACCACCGCCGGCGTCACCGGCAACGCCTCGCTGTTGTTCCTCGATGCCGATGCGGCGCGCGCCCGCCTGATGGCCAATCCGTGGATCGCCGACGCCGCGGTCCTAAAGCTCTATCCCGACCGGCTGCAGATCTCGATCACCGAGCGTCAGGCCTTTGCGCTGTGGCAAAAGGACGGCCACGTCAACGTCATCGCCGCCGACGGCACGGCGCTCGAACCCTATGTCGAGGACCGCTATCTCGGCCTGCCGCTGGTCGTGGGCCACGGCGCCGAACGGCAGGCCAAGGATTTCCTCGCCTTCCTCGATCGCTACCCCGACATCCGTGCGGTGCTGCGCGCCTCCATCATGGTGGCGGAGCGGCGCTGGAACCTGCGCCTGAACAACGGCATCGACGTGAAGCTCCCGGAATCCAATGTCGGCGGCGCGCTCGACCGGCTGGTGGCGCTTGACCGCGACAAGAAGCTTTTGTCGCGCGACATCACGATGATCGATATGCGCCTGCCCGATCGCGTCACCGTGCGGTTGTCGGATGCCGCGGCGGCCGCGCGCGACGAGATCAACAAGGCCAATACCAACAAAAAGAAAAAGGCGGGGGACGCATGAACACCCTCGGCTACGGCCTGACCCCGAAAATGAAGCCGATCTCGCCGCGGCGGAGCACGGTCGTTGCCGCGCTCGACGTCGGCTCGAGCAAGGTCGTCTGCATGATTGCGCGGCTGCGCCCACGCGCGCCGCAGCAGGTCCTGACCCGCCGCAGCCACGGCATCGAGATCGTCGGCTTCGGCCACACCGTCGCCCGCGGCATGAAGGCCGGCGCCGTCGTCAATCTCGGCCAGGCCGAGGAAGCGATCCGCCAGGCGGTCGATGCCGCCGAGCGCATGGCCGGCGTCGAAATCGAGTCGGTCGTGCTGTCGCTCTCGGCCGGGCGGATGGCGAGCGAGCTGTTTGCCGCCGAGATCGAAATCGTCGGTTCCACCATTTCCGACCACGATATCGCCCGCGTTCTCGCAGCCGGCAGCCGCCATTCTCTGCGTGATGGCCGCGCCATTTTGCACTCGCTGCCCGTGGGCTATGCGATCGACGGCGTCGAAGGCGTCCGCGACCCGCGCGGCATGCTCGGCGCGCGCTTCGGCGTCGACATGCATATCGCCACCATCGATATCGCGGCGGCCCGGAACCTGATGCTCGCGGTCGAACGCTGCCATCTCAGCGTCGAGGCCATGGTCGCGAGCCCCTATGTCGCCGGCCTGTCGGTGCTGGCCGACGACGAGGCCGATCTCGGCTCGATCGTGGTCGATCTGGGCGCCGGCACCACCACAATGGCCGCTTTCCTCAGCGGCAGGCTGGTTTATGTCGACGGCTTCGCGCTGGGCGGACATCACGTCACCATGGATATCGCCCGCGGCCTCAACGCCCGCGTGTCGGACGCCGAGCGAATCAAAACACTTTATGGCAGTGTGATCAGCGGAGGGTCGGACGAGCGCGACATGATCACGGTGCCGCCGCTGAGCGACGACGAGCGCGAGCAGGCGCAGCTGATTTCCCGCGCGACGCTGGTGAGCGTCATCAAGCCGCGCGTCGAGGAAATACTGGAAATGGTCCGCGACCGGCTGGCCAATTCCCCGCTCAGCGCCGACCGGCGCGGTCATGTCATCCTTACCGGCGGCGCGAGCCAGCTCACCGGATTGCCGGATCTGGCGGCACGCATTCTCGGCCGTCAGGTCCGCGTCGCGCGCCCGCTCGGCATTGCCGGCGCGCCGGACGCGGCCAAGGGCGCGGCCTTTGCCGTGGCGGCCGGTCTCCTCGTTTACCCGCAAGCAGCGTATCTCGAGCATTTCGAGTCGCGGCGCAAGCGGCAACTCATGACCGGTTCGGGCGGCTACCTCGCCCGGGTCGGACTATGGCTTCGCGAGAGTTTCTGATGGTCCACAGATGCGAAGTCGGACAATCGCGGCGGTCAGTGGCGGACCGCACCGGGCTTGGCGTGGATAACGCCCGCGCTACGAACAAGAGGCAATCATGACGATCAATCTGAATATCCCCGACATCCGTGAGCTGAAGCCGCGCATCACCGTATTCGGTGTCGGCGGCGCCGGCGGAAATGCAGTCAACAATATGATCACCGCCGGCTTGCAGGGCGTCGATTTCGTGGTCGCCAATACCGATGCCCAGGCGCTCACGATGTCGAAGGCCGAGCGGGTCATCCAGATGGGCGTGCAGGTGACCGAGGGGCTCGGCGCGGGTTCGCAGCCCGATGTCGGTCGCGCTGCCGCCGAAGAGGTGATCGACGAAATTCGCGATCACCTCTCCGGCGCGCACATGGTCTTCGTCACCGCCGGCATGGGCGGCGGCACCGGAACCGGCGCCGCACCGGTGATCGCCAAGACCGCGCGCGAGCTCGGCATTCTTACGGTCGGCGTGGTCACCAAGCCCTTCCACTTCGAGGGCCAGCGCCGCATGCGTCTTGCCGACGGCGGCATCACCGAACTGCAGAAATGCGTCGACACGCTCCTGATCATCCCGAACCAGAACTTGTTCCGCGTGGCCAATGAAAAGACCACCTTTGCCGACGCCTTCGCGCTGGCCGATCAGGTCCTCTATTCCGGCGTCGCCTGCATCACCGATCTAATGGTAAAGGAAGGCCTCATCAATCTCGACTTCGCCGATGTCCGCGCCGTGATGCGCGAAATGGGCAAGGCGATGATGGGCACCGGCGAGGCGCAAGGCGACAAGCGCGCGATGACCGCCGCGGAAGCCGCGATCTCCAATCCGCTGATCGACGACGCCTCGATGAAAGGCGCCAGGGGCCTGTTGATCTCCATCACCGGCGGCCGCGATCTCACGCTTTATGAGGTCGACGAAGCGGCGACGCGAATCCGCGAGGAAGTCGATCAGGACGCCAATATCATCGTCGGCGCCACCTTCGACGAGAGCCTCGACGGCATGATCCGCGTTTCGGTCGTGGCCACGGGCATCGACCAGGGGATGGCGCAGCAGCGCCCGGCCGCGACCCATGCGACCCACGCGGCGCCTGCTGCGGTGCCGGCGACGCATGCGTCACCTTCGGATTCGCGGCTGGCCGATCTGGCGCAGCGCATCCGCGCCGACAATCAGCGCATCGCCGAACGCATCGAGCGCACCGAAGCGGCGACCCGCACGGCAACAGCCCCGTCTGCTTCCGCGACATCGGCTCCCGCGCCGGTCATAGCTCCGCCGGTCGCCCCCGCTGCGTCGGTTTCGGCGCCGGCGACGCTGAACGCCTCGATCGAATCAGCGGCCAAGGCGGCCATCGCCTCCGCCGTCGAGGACATCACGATCCGCCCGATCGCGCCGAAGCCGTCGCTGTTCATCGACCCGGCCGCGCGCGAGCCCGCGCCGCAGCCTGTCGAGGAG
>JBAUCK010000479.1:0-2399 GCA_049677525.1 Xanthobacteraceae bacterium | reverse complement strand
AAGTAATGGACGTGGACAGTGATTACGCCCAGCGTTCGCGCCAAGCTTCGAGCATCAGCACGTCCCAGATCAGATATTGCCAATTGCGCCGGCCGTCGAGATGATCGGCCCAGTAGCGGCGCACCATACCGGCATCAAGCAGTCCAGCTTGCCGCAGCCGCTGTTCGTTCAGCAGCGTCTCGGCCCAATCGCGCAATGGCCCGCGCAGCCATTCGCCGAGCGGGATGCCGAAGCCCATTTTTGGACGTTCGATCAATTCGGGCGGCACATGGCGATAGAGCACCTGCCGCAGCAGCCACTTGCTGGCGCCGTTGCGCACTTTGACGTTCTCCGGCAGCCGCCAGGCAAACTCGACGACGCGATGGTCGATCAGCGGTACGCGCGCTTCCAAGGCGACCGCCATGCTGGCGCGATCTACTTTGGTGAGGATGTCGTCGGGCAGATAGGTGACGAGATCGAGGAACTGCATGCGCTTAAGCAGGTCGGGAAAGTCTTTGGCCACAGTCGCGTCGTCGAGGATGCTGCGCGGCTCCGCGACTTGCGGCATGATTTCGGACGGCTCCCAATGACTGACGAGGCGGCGATAGACTGCGTCCGCGCTGTCGAGCCGCAGCACCGCGGCGGCTTTGTGCACCTTGTCGCCGGCCTGCGGCGGCCGCAGCCGCGACGGCAGTGCCGAGAGAATCTGCGTCCAGCGATCCGGCCGCACAGCAGTGAGTGCCGCTGCGGCGCCTTTGCGGACCGCGCGCGGCATCAGCGACAACGAGCGCCAGAACCGTTGCGTGAGCTGATAGCGGTTATAGCCGGCGAACAATTCGTCGCCGCCATCGCCGGACAAGGCAACGGTGACATATTTCCGCGTCATCGCCGACACGAGATAGGTCGGGATCTGCGAGGAATCGGCAAACGGCTCGTCGTAGAAGTCGGCAAGGCGCGGGATCACGTCGAGCGCCTCTTTCGACGTCACCGTGAGCTCGGTGTGATCGGTTTGCAGATGTCGCGCCACGGCGGCCGCGTGAGGCGCTTCGTTATAGCCCTCGATGTCGAAGCCGATCGAAAAGCTTTTCACCGTGCCGCTCTTCGCCGCCTGCATCAGCGCGACCACGGTCGAGGAATCGACGCCGCCGGAGAGGAAGGCGCCGAGCGGCACGTCGGCGATCATGCGGCGGCTGACGGCGTCTTTCAGGAGCGATTCCAGTTGTTCGGTGAGTTCGGCATCGCTGCCTTCGACCGGATTATGCGAGCCGTCGCGCGCGACGCTGCGGGCATCCCAGAAGCGCGAGATGTTCGGCTCGCTCCGCCACGGCAGCGTCAGGACGGTGCCGGGCTCGAGCTTATGAACGCCTTCATAGATCGTGCGCGGCGCGGGAATATAATTGTGCCGCATGAAAGCCGCGACGGCACTTTGATCGATGCGCGGCGTCCAGCCCGGATGCGCGCGCAGCGCTTTGAGCTCCGACCCGAACAGGAATGTGTTGCCGAACTTCGCCCAATAGAGCGGCTTGATGCCGAGCCGGTCGCGCATCAAGGTCAGCGTGCGGTCGCGCCGGTCCCACAGCGCGATGGCGAACATGCCGATCATGCGCTTGAGCGTCGCCTCGATGCCGTTGACGGCGAACGATTCCAAAATCACTTCGGTGTCGGAATGGCCGCGGAATTTGTGGCCGCGTGCGGCAAGCTCGTCGGCGATCGGCCGAAAGCTGTAAACCTCGCCATTGTAACTGATCACATAGCGTCCGTCGGCCGACAGCATCGGCTGATGACCCGCGGCCGACAGATCGATGATCGACAGCCGGCGATGCACCAGCGCGGTTTCGCATTCGTTGTCGGTCCAGATGCCCTGGTCGTCGGGCCCGCGATAGGCAATGCTTTTGGCCAGCGCCTCGGCAGTCGCGCCGATGTCGCCACCGGATGCGGCGCCGATGAAGCCTGCAATGCCGCACATCGAATTCGTTCCGCCTCAGTGATCGTGACTCCATTGCATATAGGCTAGGTCTCAAACTAACAACGAATTTTCCAATCGCGCGTCGCCTGCTTAACGATGATGGCATCGTCTGAGCCGGGCGGCGCTGTCGCTGTTGCCGGGCCACGCCGTGAAGGCTAAAGAAAGCACCACTTCCTCGGGGTCGCGCCGCGCCCATCCAGGGATTTCGTTTTGCCGCATGAACGCAAGATTGCCGTGATTGGGCTCGGCTATGTCGGTCTGCCGGTGGCGGTCGCTTTCGCGCGCTCCGGCGTCGCGGTGGTCGGCTTCGACATCGACCGCAAGCGAGTCGAGGAATTGCGCGCCGGCATCGACCGTACCCTCGAGGTCGAGAAAAACGATCTGGCGCATCCGACTTTGTCCTATGCCAGCGATCCGCAGGCGCTTGCCGCCTCTGACTTCTACATTGTCACCG
>JBAUCK010000478.1:0-2147 GCA_049677525.1 Xanthobacteraceae bacterium | reverse complement strand
CATAGGGAACGCTCCCGCTTCGTGTCCAATGCGCGAAAGCGAAGGCGGTTGTTTCCGCCCGGGAGCAGAAGCAAGATGAGAAGAACATTCCAGGGTGGCGTTCCTAACAAAATGACAGCGGTCGCGTAGCAAACAGCCACGATGTGCCAGCCAATGGGCATGCGACCAGTGATGGCCCCGCACGAACGCCAATTTAGGTCCTCAATCGCGGCGCCACGGGGAACCTCGAGATTGTCCGATAGATAGTCTCGCGCGATCTCACCGCGCATTTCCCGCCAGAGCCTTGGGAGGATGGTCTGATCCTCGCCCGCGATCCGTTCGTCCGAGCGACCGACGTGGCGATAAGTTCCGTTTGAAAGGGGCATGAACGTGTTATCCATATAAAAACGATGCTTACATATAAATTATATGCTTAGCCGAGTCAATAGAATTTCTACGGATTTGTGGCATAATCGACCGCGTGATTACTCCCTCCCAATGCAGGGCAGCGCGCGGCCTCCTGGAATGGAGTCAGCAAGACCTCTCGGAGCATGCCCAAGTGGGGGTAGTGACCGTGCATCAACTCGAAGCAGGCACAAGCGAACCACGCCGCGCAACCCTCCAGGCGATCCGTCGGGCATTCGAAATGGCGGGTGTCGAATTCATCGACGAGAACGGTGGGGGTCCCGGCGTTCGGTTACGAAAGCGGCGCCAGAAAAAGGGTTAGTTTCACCGTGGTGGCGGAGCGGCCATTGATCAGACGCCAATTTGCCGCCTCATCGAGCTCGAATTGGCAGCTAAAGTCGACGGCTCACATCTGCTTCGGATAACCAGGGACGTCGTTGAAGGTCGGCGTGGTGAGTTCACGGAACCAGCTTTACACATACTGGCGATGGCTTGACGTTTACAGACAAGACCAAGATTGGCGCAAGTACACGTCGGAGAGTTAGTCCTGCTCCCGCACTTGCAAATCGGGGCAGATTTCGCTAAGCTTCTGGTTTCCTAAGCTCCGCTGCAGGCGTGCGTAACGTGCACCCCAACTGGGGCCGGTAGTTTAGCATAAAAAGCAATTTGGGAGCGTCGGTCAGCCAATGACCGGATCTAGCTTGCGTTGCGTTTTTTAACCAGCAAGGGCCAGACGTTAACTGAATACGCTTGGCGCAAGCGCTGAATAATCCAACGAGAATTTCCCCAGGGGTTCATGTTGTGGACGTTCGACGTTCACGACGGTGGTGGGTGAGCAGCAGTTTGTTCGCGCGGGATTGATGTTGTGCAGGGCTCTCCATCGGACCAATCAGGAGACTAACAATGATCGAACGAGTGCGCCTATCATCAGCGTCGTCGCTAATTGGCCAGTCACCGGTGCGCGGCCGCCCGTTCAAACATGGCAATCCGGGTCGACCACCCGGATCGAAAAACAAAACCACAAAAATGGTGGAAGAACTCGTCGATGGCAACGCGGAGAAAATCACTCAAAAACTTATCGAACTCGGTTTGGCCGGCAATGTTCGATGCCTTCAGTATTGTCTCGACCGTCTATTGCCGCAACGCCGTGGTCGACCACTTGATTTGCAATTGCCGACGATCAATGGGGTGCACGACATTGCTCCAGTCTTGGCCTCCATAACGAACGAACTGAACAGCGGCAATCTAACTCCTGAGGAGGCGTCTCAGGTCATTGGTTTGCTGGAAAGCTATGCGCGGGTCATCACAACAAAGGACCTCGCTATTAGGGTCGAGCAGCTTGAATTGCAGCTGAAGCAGATGAAGTCGTTGAAGGACTGAGGAGGGAAATCATCTCATCATGCGTGACCTCGGAAGAAGAGTCCGAAAGCTGGAATCAACTCTGCCGCCACTGCTAACCCCCGAAGTGTCTCGGATGTTCGGATTGCTGTGGTTCGCCGTTGCATATTATTTTGGTGATCCATCACCGGATGAGGAACCATTTGCGGCGTACGTCCGTGCTCTGGGGTATGCAAACGAGTCCGAACTTAATAACGCTATGGTGCATAATTATCGAGACCTATCGAATCGAGCCTACTCTGCTGAGGATAAAATCTGCGCGAGATTTGGCATACATATACCCTCGCTGGAGAACAGCGACTCGGAAAAGCTTTTTGAAGCTCTCAAGCGCATGGAAGCTGGCTTGCCTCGATCGTATAAGGATC
>JBAUCK010000477.1:0-4082 GCA_049677525.1 Xanthobacteraceae bacterium | reverse complement strand
ATGCAGAGCCGGTCGATCCGGCGATCGTCCAGTGCCGTCGTAATATCGGGAACGATATCACGTCTAAATTGAAGATGATTGTCATACCCGGCGGGTCATCAGTCGACCAACGTTTGATCTCCAAGGCGGCGGTGGTAGACCGACTATCTCCTGAGCCTTCGCTGCTGCAGCCAGATGATCACGCCGCTCAGTCCAAGAATCGGCGGAAATAGGCCGCATAAAAACACCAGTGTGCGCCAAACCGGGCCGCCGCGGCTGCCTTGATGAATGCTGCGTATCCACGTCGCGACACGGTCTCCGGCCAGTGCGCTGCCTTTCACCGCGCCGCTGGCGTCATCCACGGTCAGTACCGATGTTTCGTTCGTGCCCGGCTGGCGAAGTTCGACGCGCCAGACCGGCAATTGCTTTGTCGGCAGGGAGATCGAGCTCTGCTGAGCGCCGGGCGATGCCACGCGTGCCGCCTCTAAGGCCGCGTCGATGCTTCGCGCTGTCGGCTTGACGAGAGGAGAGGAAAAGGCGCCGCGCTCGGCTGGAGCCATGATAAAGAACGCTGACACCAGCGTGCGCCCCTGTTGCGGAAAACCGAGATAGATACCGCTCAGCGCGACGATCGCGAGAGGCAATGCAATCCATATTCCGATCGTGTGGTGCAGGTTCGAGAGCACGCCAGTCCCACGTCGCCACCGCAGACCGCGCTTGATGCCGCCGCCACGCGGCCACCACAGATAAATGCCGGTCAACACAGATATGAGCATGGCGACGCCGGTCCAGCCGACAATCGCGCGACCATTGTATTCCGGGATCGTCAGATTCTCGTGAAAGCGGTGGAGAAGCCCGAACAATGAAGTCCGGATATCCACGACGTCGAGGACGCGGTTCGTCGGCGGGTCGAGGTAAACCGCGACGAAATTTAGCCGTGCGCCATTTTCGCCGCTTTCGCGCCGTGCGGTCACGTCGATCGGGCCACCATTTTCGCCGAACTGGATGTTGATCGGTTCGAAGCCGGCCTCGATGACGCGGCTCACATAAGCCGATGGCGCCTTCGCGACGCCAAGCGTGGTCGCATAGCGCGCTGAATGGAGCATCGCATCGATCGGCGTCTTCCAGACCAGAAGCGCGCCAGATAGTGCGATGGAGCCGAGCAACAAAAGCAGGCCCGCACCGATGCACAGGTGAACGTTGCGCCAAACACGCTGAAAGCGACGAAGCCGTGGTGTCTGTATTGAGGTCATCCAGGCGAATTGCGGAAGCGGCACGATGCCGCATCCGCCTATACCGGAATACTTTGCAGATAAAAAGCTCGGTAAAGCAACGTTATAGTTCTTAATTGTTCTAATCAAAATATTACGATGAATACTACTGGTTGATTGGCGTGTTTTATTTGGATTGCTAAACAAGAATACAGCGAAGCCGCTGTATTACACTGTTCTAAGGTAAAAGTACGGGGGCGTTCGTGGGCGGGTTTAAAAGGGGCTTCTGCCCCGGCTATCTGTTGATTGCCGCAGTGTTGGCAGAACTTGACGCGGCAAATGCGGTTTACGCGCAGATGGCGCAGACGACGGCTCCAGCAAATTCCCCGTCGTCCAGCACTGCCGCGCCACGGCAGACGTCGGCTCCTGGGGCACAATCGCCAGCCGCAGAACGTGCCTCGGGACAGCTGCCCGCCATTCAGGTACGTGCGACAAAAAAGTTCAAGCAGGCGCCCAGGCCTCCTCGGCCGACCAACGCGGCTACTGCGTCCATACCGAGTCCGGCCGGCGGGTCAGTCGGAAGCGTCTCAACTCAGTACAATGTCAACGTGAATGCGCTTGAGCAGGTGCCTGGCGTCGGCAAGACCGGGACCAAGATCAATGATCTGCCGGTCAGCGTAACGGAAGTGCCGAAGCAGATTATTTCACAGGAAGGCGGTACTTCGCTCAAGGACGCAATCCGTAACTCGAGCGGTATCAGCCAGGGCGGGCCGTCGTCATACGGCTTCTTCGACCGATTTCTGATTCGAGGTCTCGATGCGCGAATTTATACCGACGGTCTATCCGACTTCGATCAAATCAACGGCCTGCCGCATTCTTTGAACGGCGTTGATCACGTGGAAATCCTCAAAGGGCCCGGTTCGGCGCTGTTTGGCAGCGGACCGCCCGGCGGTACGATCAATATCGTCCATTCACTGCCGTCAGTGGATCCGCACGCGGGAATCAGTACGCAGTATGGATCGTTCGGCAGCACGACGACCGATATTTTTGCCACCGGCGCCACAACCGTTCCATATCTGCTCTACCGCGTCGATGGACTTGTGCAACATACCGACGGATTCCGCGGTCTTAAGGGTGCGGACTACGAGGTTCGCCCCCAATTTCAATATGCGTGGGACAACCACGTTACGAATGTGTCTGTCGATCTGCGTCACATCGAGGCCACGCCTGATCCGTCGGGCATTGTCTACTTCCGCCCGGCGGCAAATCTCATGGCCTTTCCAATCACAACCGTTCCCGATACCACGAAATACTCGTCGCCATACGATCACGGCAACCAGGATTACGCGCGAGGAACGGTTACCGATACCTGGTGGATCAATGACGTTCTGACGATCAACCAGCGACTTTCATACGCGCACCGCGATCTCGATATCCTGCGCAATGGCGATGGCGGGGCGGTTACTGGCATCATGCTGACCGGCCGCACGATGCGGCACCAGCACGATCTCGACGACGATGCGGTCTATCAGCTTGAGCCGGTCTGGAAATTTAGTACCGGCTCCATCGGTCATACGCTCCTGACGGGCTTTGAGATTCACGAGCAGTCGATCGTCACGCACCGCGAAACTGCAAACCTGCTCAACATCACTAATGTTTTCGCGCCAGTCGTGCCGGATTTGTCGATCGCGGGCTTGAGTTTCATTCCGAATTTTAAGGATGACAGTAATGCCCAATACGTTGGCGTTTATGCCGTCGACCAGATGGACATCACCGATAAGTTCAAGCTACGCGTCGGCATTCGTCAAGATTTCTGGACCACCGCTCTGACTCCGCTGGTTACGATCCCCGGTCGCACTGACGGGGCCGGGAATCCGCTCATCGCAGGCGTTACCGAAAGCGAATACGACCATCCAATCAGCTGGAACGTCGGTGCGATCTACCATGTATTCCCCGGCGTCTCGCCCTATGCCGGCGTGGCGACGAGCCATCTCGCCAACTTCAATTCCGAAGCGGACCAAAATGGCGTGCATACACCCGAGAATGCGATCCAATACGAAGCTGGCGTGAAACTCGAAGCACCGCACGATTTCGGAACTTTGACGGCGGCCTGGTTCGATACTGAACGGTCGAATGTACAGGCTTCCTTGAATTTACCTAACGGCACGACGGAAGTTGTCTTCAACAGCCAGCGCACTTCGGGTTACGAGGCCGATCTGGTATTGCGGCCGACCGACAAATGGAAGATTTATGCCAATGCGACGTGGCAGCGCTCATATCTCACCGAAGATCCGTCACAGCCGGCCGCGCTCTGGTTGCAGCCGCAAGGCGTGCCGAGGAAGCTTCTGAATGTATTTACGACTTATGATTTCAGGCTGTTCAATATCGACGGCTTCCGGGTTGGCGGCGGTTTGCAGGCCCGCGATCGGATTTACGCCGATGCGCTGAACTCCTTCGCGGTGCCAGGCTGGATCGTTGGCGACGTGTTCTTGGGCTACTACCGGCCAACTTGGGATATTGCCGCGGGCATCAAAAACGTCGCCAACAGCACTTACTTTGTAACGGCAAACGGGATTGGTGGATTCGTCGGCGATCCACGAACGTTCTACGTCAAGGTAAGCGCAAGACTCTGACTGCGGAAACCAGAGACCGGCGATTGGCCGTCGAAGCGTGTGCGGCGACAATTAGCGTGGAGCACCTGTTGTTCACGTGGCAAAGACGAGAGGACTTGATCCGCTTTGGCAGGCGGCTGATGACTCCCGTTGGTAGGCTTTGACCCGGTCTACCGATCTTGTTGCGGTGCATGCCCATAGCGGCCATTCCGCGATGGTCTGACGTCCGCTTTCGGGGGCAAAGCGGACATGCTGGGCGAGGGCGGGCCTAAAAAGGTGA
>JBAUCK010000476.1:0-7862 GCA_049677525.1 Xanthobacteraceae bacterium | reverse complement strand
GCTTCAGCGCATTCTCGCTCTCGATCGCCCGCCGGGTCGGCGCGTCCCAGCCATCGAAGCCCTCAAAGGCCGCAATGACCGACTTCACGTCCTGGACAGGATTGCGGTGGCGTGAAAAGGGAAAGTCGCTGCCAAACACGACACGTGACGGTTCGGCGATCTCCATGAGGCACTTCAGCGGCGCCGGCGCGCAGACTTCCGCAACGTCATAATAGAGTCCGCGCAAAGCGCTGGCGACGGTGCCGCCTGGCAAGTGCTCCGCCTTGCGGGGATTATTATTCATCGCGCTCACACGATAGACCAGGAACGGCACAGTGCCGCCGCCGTGGGGCATGATCCAGCGGATATTAGGGTATCTGCCGAAAACGCCGTTCCACAAAAGGTTATGGATCGCGCGCGTGGTGTCGAGCACGAGCTCGGTCATTCCGGATGGATAGCTATAGGCCGGCACGTTCTGGGCTTGATTACGCAACGGATGAACGAACACGACCGCTTTGCGGCGGTCGAGCTCGGCATAAAGTTCGTCTTCCTCCGGTTGCCCCAAATGCCGCCCGTCGACATGGGTCAGCAGACAGATCCCTTCGAGCTTGAGCACATCCAGCGCGTATTCGGTCTCCCGGATCGCAGCGCCGACATCGGGCAGGGGCAGGATCGCGAAGGCGCCAAAGCGGCGTGGATGATCCGCAACCATCCGCGCGGAGTCCTCGTTGCAGGTACGTGCCAGTCGCACCGCGGAATCGATGTCGCCGAAATAAACGCCCGGTGACGCGATCGAATTGACCGCGGCAGTGATCCCGGTCTGGTCCATCAATTCGAGCTGGGTCGCGACACTCCAGTCGGCCCAAGGATTTTCGCCGCTGCCGTTAATGCCGACGTTCGCCAGCGCCTGCTTGTAGTGATCTGGGATCGGATGTTGATGGGTATCGATCAGAGGGCCGTGAGACATTGCTGCGTCACACTCTTTTTGTGAGAAAGCTATCGATTGCGGATTCGTCGCTCAGTGCTGTCTGGCGCCCTCCCATGGCATCATCAGCCGCTCGGCGAGCGCCACCACCGAGAATAACACGATCCCAAGTCCGCTCAGCCAAATCAGCGCAGCCCACGCCAGCGGCCCGTCGAGTTGCGAATTTGCAGTCAAGACGAGATTACCGAGGCCAGACACCGAGCCAACGAATTCGCCGATGACGGCGCCAATCACGGCCAATGTAATGGCGACCTTGGCGCCGGCGAATATGAAGGGGAGCGCCGCCGGCATCTGTACCTTGAAGAAAACTTGGCGCGGCGAGGCACGTAATGCGCGGGCGAGCTCCAGCAATCCCAAGGGCGTCGCCTGCAGGCCCGTCGCTGTATCGACGACGACCGGGAAGAACGCGACAAGAAAGGCCAAGGCCAATTTCGAACTCATGCCGAGCCCAAACCACACCAGGATGATCGGCGCGATGGCGACTTTGGGGACCGACTGGGTGGCGACCAATATCGGATAGAGGATGAGATTGAGCAGACGCGAATTGGCGACGCACACGGCGAGCGGAATGCCAATCGCGAGCGCGAGACAGAATCCCAAAAGCGTCTCGACGAGTGTAGGCCAGGTCTCGTGCAGCAACAGGTCATAACGCGTGACCGAAACCGAAGCGATTTCGAGCGGGCTCGGCAGCACCAGCGGGCTGATGCCGGACAAGGATGTGTATCCCTGCCAAATGCCCAAAATCAGTAAGATGCCGATCAGCGGATAGGCCGAACGTTGGAAATGCAGCGCGCTCATTTGGTAATTCCAAGAGCGCGCCCGGCGCGATGTTCGAGCTCGGTAAATTGCGGCTGGTAGCGCATCTCGGGAAGCCGCGGATACGGCAGGTCGACAGCGATGAAATCACCAATGGTCGCCGGACGATTGCTGAAGACGGCGACTGCGTCTGAAAGATAAACCGCCTCGCTGATGCTGTGCGTGACGAGCATAACCGTGGCGTTGGTCTTGGCGCGAATGTCGAGCAGGAGGTCCTGCATTTCCATGCGCGTGAGTTCGTCGAGCGCGCCGAACGGTTCGTCCATCAAAAGCAGTTTTGGCCGGTGCACCAGCGCCCGGCACAAGGCAACGCGCTGCTGCATGCCTCCGGAGAGCTGAGCGGGATAAGAGTTCTCGAATCCGGATAGGCCGACCAGCGCGAGCAGGTCGGTCGCGCGCTCAGCGGCTTCGCCTCGCGCGCCGCCCGTGATTTCCAGCGGAAAGAGGACGTTCTTCAGGACGGTTCGCCACGGCATCAGATTGGGCTGCTGAAAGGCGATGCCGAAATCCGGCTGCGGCGCATCAACGTCTATGCCGTTGATCTGGACGATGCCGCTGGTCTTCGGGATCAGGCCGGCCGCAATGCGAAGAAAAGTCGTCTTGCCGCAGCCGCTTGGACCCAACAGGCTGATGAACTTGCCGATATGCAAATCGAAGGACACCATGTCGATCGCAGCAAGCGGCGCCTGACCGGCCCGGGTGAATGTCTTGTGGACATCCTTGAAATGGCCGAACGGCGGTTGAACCGGCTGATGGCCTGCCGTCGTCTCGATGCCGGTCAGTGCCGGCGGCGTCCCGCTGCGACCGACTGCTGACTTGATCACGGCGTGATCGGCGGCGTAGGCAAGAACCCTGTCGCGTAGAGATCGGCCGGCGCCGGCGGGTTGCCTTTGACGTTGATATATTTCACGACGAAATCGACATTTTCCTTGATCTTTGCCGGATCGAACCAGCCGAGCCCATGCTGCTCGACGTCCGGTGTTACCGAGAGGTCGCGAACCACGGCGATTTCAGCTTCGATCACCTCCGGCTTGAGGCTCGGAATAGACTTGATCTCGTCCTGCGCCGCCTTCGCGGGATTATCCAGGGCGAATTTCCATCCCTTCAGGCTGGCGCGCACGAACTTACGCACCACGTCGGGATTCTTGGCAAGATACTGCTCGGTGACGCCGATGCCGTTCGAATAGAGCTCGAGCCCGTCGTCGGCAGGAAGATAAGTCTGAAGCTTTTCGTGAACACCGTCTGCGGCCTGTTCGAGGCCGGGTTTCGCCATGGCGAAGAACTCGATGGACGGGACTTGCTTGGTCAAGAGTGAGCTCGCGCGTGCCGCCGGCGCAATATCCACGACGGTGAGCGTGCTCGGGTCGAGCCCGTGCCCCGCCATGAAGCCTTGCAGGATTTTCGGCGTGAAACTGCCGGAGCCGCTGCCGAGCGTCAGTCCCTGCAGTTGTTTGACGGAGTGAACATTAGCGTCGCTTTGCAGGCTGAACACGGCGATGGGGATCTTTTGATAATTTACCGCGACCATTTTGATGGGGGCGCCGGTCGCGCGTGCCAGCGCAACCTCAGGCACGCCCATGAATCCCAAATCGGCCGTGCCGGAGACAACGTTCTGGATCACATTCGCGCCGCCCTGCGACGGGATGATGCTGACGTCGAGCCCCTCATCTTTGTAATAGCCTTCGGCCAGCGCCGCATACCAGGGCGCATGCCGGCCGAGTGGGATGAAATCGAGCGAGAACACCACTTTGGTCGGCGCCGCGGGAGCATTCTGCGCCGCGGCTGTATCGGGAAGGGCGGCGGCGAACGAAGCGGCGCCGAGACCCGCCGCGATCAATCGAACGAAACGCATTGCGAAAATCTCCCCGGCGGTCAGGTCAGCGTCCGGCCGGCGTCATCATGCTGCCATTGATACTTTCTGGCAGTCAATAGATTTTCGAAAATCCATTGATTGTGGAAGAATGCTCATATATTCGATTTCTGGCGACGCTAATGACCGACCCGGGAGAGGCAATGCCGACGACGAACGCCAAATCCGTCTCCGCTCAGACCCTGAATGCTTCCGCGCTGAGCCGTATCCGGTCCGACATTATTGCCTGCCGTCTCATGCCGAACGAGCGGTTGCGCTTCGAGGCGCTGCGCGAACGCTACGACATGGGGGTGTCGCCGCTGCGCGAAGCCCTGATGCGGCTCGAAGCGGAAGGCCTGGTCGAGCTCGAGCAGAACAAGGGATTCCGCGTCTCGGAAGTGTCACCGGAGAATTTGGCCGACCTGATGCAGACCCGGAGCGAGATCGAATCCATCGCGCTGCGCTGGTCGCTGGAAAAAGGCGGCGTCGAATGGGAAGCCGATCTTCTCGGTGCCTTTCACCGCCTGTCGCGCCAGACCAAGATCGACCCGGACAATTCCGACGCCATCAACGAAGGCTGGAGCCGCGAGCACGCCGACTTCCACGCCGCTTTGGTCGCGGCCTGCGGCTCGCAGACCATGATGGCGATTCGGGCGCGGCTGTTCGAGCAGGCCGAGCGCTATGTCTCGCTCTCGATCATGGCCAATGCACCGTTGCGCGACGATGTCGGCGAGCACAAGCAATTGATGCGGGCGGCGCTCAATCGCGAGATCGACCGCACCATCGAGCTCAACCGCCTGCATATCAGCCGGACCTCGGACAAGGTCGCTGTCTCGCTGGCGGCCCACAAGAGCGCGGTCAATATCGCGGCGGCGCTGCGGAGAAAGTCGTTCAAATGAACGTGCAGGTGCAGGCCGCACCCGTGTCGATTGCGGCCGTCGAGCTCGCGGAATTCGTCGCGCGGTTGTTCGCTGCGACGGGCCTTCCGGCCGAAGCGGCGGCTGCGGTCGCCGCCGGTCTGGTTGAAGCCGATCTCGAAGGATTGCCGTCGCACGGCGTGATGCTCGCCGACATGTATATCGAGCGCCTGCAAAATGGGTCGGTCTCGAAGGCCGTGCAGGCCGCGGTTGTCTCCGAGCGGCAGGGCGCGGTCGTTCTCGATGCCGGCAATGCGCTCGGCCAACTTACGGGCATGCAAGCCATGGAGCTTGCCATCGGGAAGGCGCAGCAGTTCGCCGTCGGAATCGTGCCGGTGCGCCATGGCTTTCATTTCGGCGCGGCGGGACGCTACGCGCGTCAAGCGGCCGAAGCCGGTTGCGTCGGCATCGCCATGTGCAACACGCGCCCCTTGATGCCGGCGCCCGGCGGCGCCGAGCGTGTCGTCGGCAATAATCCGATCGCCATCGCGGTGCCGACCGACGGCGACATTCCCATCGTTCTCGACATGGCAACGAGCGAGGCCGCGATGGGCAAGATCCGCATGGCCGAAAAAGCCAAGGAGTCCATTCCGCCGACCTGGGCCGTAACCGGGGAGGGACTGCCGACGACGAATCCGGCCGAAGCGATCGCCGGCATGCTGCTGTCCTCGGGCGGCCCCAAAGGGTTCGGGCTTTCGTTTCTGATCGATCTATTGTGCGGGTTGCTGTCGCAAGGTGCGAGCGGCGCACAGGTCCGCCCGCTTTATGGCGATTTCAGCGTGCCCTATAACTGCTCGCATCTCTTCATCGCGATCGACGTGACGCATTTCTGCGATCTCGATTGGTTTCGCTGGCAGGCCGCCGCTGCCGCCGAACGCATTCGTGGCGGCGCGCGTGCGCCTGGCGTCTCTGAACTCTTCACGCCGGGCGAGCCGGAATGGCGGCATCGCGCTCGTGCGCACGGCCGCGTGCAGCTCGAACCCTCGGTCGTCGCGATGTTGCGGCGCTATGCCGATCAGCTCGGCGTCACGGCGACGCCCTTTAACTCCACCGCGCAGGAAAAACACCATGCCTAAGGTTCAGATTTCCAGTCCGAAGCTCCGGCAGCCGAACGGCGTCTTCTCCCACGCCACCGCCATCGAGGCGACCGGCCGCTTCGTCTTCATTTCTGGAATGACTTCGCGCCGGCCCGACGGCACCATCGGCGGCGTTGGCGACATCACGGAACAGACCCGTCAGGTTTGCGAGAACGTGAAGGCGGCGGTCGAGGCCGCCGGCGGCACGCTCGACGACGTGTGCCGCGTCGACGTCTATGTCCGCAACATGGAGCACTTCGAGGCGATCCACAAAGTGCGTGCGCAATATTTCAAGCCGCCCTTGCCGGCCTCGACCATGGTGGAAGTCACCAAGATGACCTCGCCGGATTACCTGATCGAGATTAGCGCGATTGCGGTCCTGCCGGCAAAATAGGACGTGTGATGGACGACAAATTTGGACTGAAAACCGCCACCGAGCTAGGCGTCGAGCTCGGCAAGATCGGACAGAAGATCCTGTTCGAGAACGATCAGGTGCGGGTCTGGGAGATCCGCCTTGAGCCGGGCGAAACGATCGATTTCCACATCCATTCCCATCCCTATCTCGTCGTCTCGCTGGGCGGCGGCGAGAACGAAATCGAGACGATCTTCGGCCGGAAGATTTCGACCCAAGAGCCAAGCGGCTCGTTCGTCTTCATCAACGAAATGCGCGAAGTGCATCGACTCACGAACAAGGCTGATATTCCCTATTTCTCCCGCCTAATCGAGCTCAAATCGGTCACCTGGACCGCCGAGAGCTAGGTCACAGGCGCGCCCAGCAATTCAAACCCTGAGCCCATACCGATACGAGGTCCAGAATGGTCAAACTTCCCGAAGGCGCTCCGAGCCTCAACGAGATCCTGATTCAATCGGAGAATGTGCCGTGGCGCGAAAAATCGCTCAAAGGCATCCATGAAAAGATGCTGTGGCGCAACGAAGAAACTGGCGCGTCGATCGCTCTCATCAAGTTCGACAAGGGTGTCGGAATCCCGCAGCCGCATTTTCATGCCGCCAATCAGTTCATGTTCTGCCTGAAGGGCAAATACGAATACACATCAACGGGCGTGGTACTGACTGCTGGCTGCTTCTACTGCAATCCGAAAGGTAATGTGCACGGTCCGGCCGTCGCGCACGAAGACACGATCGTGATAGAGATGTATGACGGCCCGCACTATCCGGAAAAGCCATCTTGGTACACTGATGAGCGCGACGCACACTGAAATTGTCCAATGAAATTTGGGCGCCGCGGTAATTGAATAGCTCCGACAGCCATTGCCCCATCAGCCGGCGTCCAGAGGCGGCTCCTACGCAGTTGGAAAATTCAGGTACGCGGAACGGCGAAGTTTGAACTCGCACTTCCGACGGGCGCGCGGCTCGCGATATTAGAGCCATTTTAGACCCGCCCTCAAATCTTAGTGAGATTTTCGTTGTAAGCTGTTGATTTCATTGGCGCGCCCTACGGGACTCGAACCCGTGTTACCGCAGTGATAATCGTTACACGGTCACCTTTGCACCTGGCCAAAAGCCGCCAGCCAATGGGTTCTGGTCACTGACCATGTACGACAAAAATCATTTCTTCATACCGAATGCGATCAAGCGTTATTCGCTGGGCACCAAGAACAAGACGCTCAAGTCCAACCCGGACGGTTCGCTCACGATCTATGTTCAGGCTAACTCACCGGATGAAGATAAAGAAACGAACTGGCTGCCGGCACCTAGCGACGAGTTCTCCATGACGATACGCACCTATTGGCCAAAACAGGAGGTTCTTGACGGTCGCTGGACGCCTCCGCCTGCCATAAACGTGAATTAGAGGCTCTCCCTTTACTCGCCATCAAAGGACGACGTTAGCTCGCGGCTCGCATGGAGCATCCGTTCGCCGCGTGTCGCACTCGATGACCCAGAACTGGCACGACGGCTGCCCGCCGGAGCCACCGGCGAGGCCACCATTTACACTGAGCACGTCAAGGCTGCCCATATCATCCGCAAGGTGCTGCTCCGACAGATCGCGATCTTGAACTACATCAATCCGTTTTAAGAGCTGCGGGCACGCATCGGCCATCACGCGCGTCACGCATCCTGCGATCACATCGGCCAAGGTGGTGAAGTTGGCAATGGTTGGCGTCTCCGCGCCGTTCAGTGCGTCGGAAATCGTAGCGCCAAAGCCCCCCGTCGCGAGATCGACGCATGGCCAAGGGTGAACACTACAAGGAACCGGCCGCGCTGGCGGCTTGAACGAGATC
>JBAUCK010000475.1:0-7598 GCA_049677525.1 Xanthobacteraceae bacterium | reverse complement strand
GCCTAGGACAGCTTTGCCACACCCTCCTCGCGCGAGCTATAGATCGGGAACAAGTCGGTGAAGCGGGCGAGATCAAACAGCCGCCGGACCTCGGAAGACACGTTGCATAGTGCGATCGTCCCGTTCTTTTCTTCGGCGTTGCGGGCTGCCAGCAGTAGGGCCCTGAAGCCGGCGCTGCTGACGTAAACGATGTCTTTCAGGTCGACGATAATCCGCGCTCGTCCGGTCTTGATTAGGTTGTTCAGCCTATCGCCGAAAGTCTTTGCCGAATTGCTGTCGATGCGTCCCTTGACTTCGACGATCGTGACGTCGCCCGTATGTTCTTGGCTGATGTCCATCGGTCTATTTTCCGGCCATCGATCTACGCCTGGGCAATTTTCTTTCTTATTTTCAGGATATTGTATTGGCTCTTTCGTTCGTAGTCCACTTCGTCCATCAGGGCTTCCACGAAGCTCAGACCCAATCCGCCAACTTGCCGCGATTGCAAATCGCCCTGGATCGGCGCCGAACCAGCCTGCCGCGGATCGAACGGTCTCCCGTCATCCTGAATTTCAGCGATCAGCCAGCCATCCGTAAGCGTCAACGTGACCGTTATGGAATGTTGCGATTGATCCCCATACCCGTAGGAAATCGTGTTGTTGAGGACCTCATCGAGGCAAAGATTAAGATCGTCGGTGACGCCATGTGGAATGTTGTGCGCCGTACCGAAATTTTCAATAAAATCCACGACCTTCTGCAACTCGGCAATGGTGTTGCCGACGATCAGAGTGCCAGTGGCGCCTGAAGAACTCATTTTCGAGCTAAATAACCCGACAGATCATTCGCCTCAATTTAGTATAAAGCAGATGCAAAAGGGACCATAGTGTCCCACCCTGAAAGGATGAATGGCTTGTCCGACGGTAATCCCGAGCCAACCGGCGCGCAGGCACGGCTTCTTGTTGTCGACGACAACGAGGATAACCGGTACACCCTGACGATGCGCCTGCACCTCGAAGGCTACGAGAATATTACTGCGGCCGACAATGGCGAAAGCGCCTTGGAATTGCTGCGCACGCAAGACTTCGACTTGGTCCTGCTAGATGTCATGATGCCCAGGGTCGGCGGCTATGAGGTGCTGCAGCGCCTCAAGGCGGCGGGCCAGTTGCATGATATTCCGGTCATCATGATCTCCGCCCTTAACGAGATCGATAGCGTCGTACGCTGCATCGAGCTTGGCGCAGTCGATTATCTAGCAAAGCCGTTCGACCCGATTTTACTGAGGGCACGTGTGGGAGCAAGCCTCGAAAAGAAGCGATTGAGAGATGAGATCGCCGCACATCTGGAACGCATGGAGGCGGACCTGGAGTCCGCGCGCGAGTTGCAGCTAAGCATGTTGCCGACCAATTTTGAAAAATTGACCGCGGTGCCGCGCATCAAGATTTTTGCCATGATGGAGCCTGCGCGCGAGGTCGGCGGCGATCTTTATGATTTCTATGAAATGGATGACGGCCGATTTTGTTTTCTGATTGGTGACGTTTCCGGTAAGGGCGTGGCGTCTGCCCTGTTCATGGCACGCACGAAAAATGTGGTTCGTTTGATTGCACGTCTGTTGCCCGGCGCAGCTGGCTCGGGCCCGACACCCGCTGAAATAATAGCCGCGGTCAATCAAGAACTCTGCCAGGATAACACAGGAATGATGTTTGTAACGTTGTTCTTCGGGATACTTGATCCCAAAACTGGCGAGATCAGCTTCGTCAATGCCGGCCACAACCCGCCCTACCACTTGGCAGGCACTCAGGCTGTGCCTGTCGAGGGGTGTAGAGGGCGTGCGCTCGGCGTGCGCGGCAATTCGATCTACGAAACGGGAAATTTAAAATTGGGGTGGGGCGAGGCGATTTTTCTTTACACCGACGGCATCACCGAGGCGTTCAACAAGAACGACCAGATGTTCTCGAACGAAAGATTGGAGGCGGTGCTGCGCGATGTCGCCAACAGGCGACCGGAAGCCATTATTACAGCAGTTTCGGCGGCTGTCAGGGCCTTTTCCGACGGCGCACAGCAATCGGACGACATTACCGCGGCGGTGATTCGCCTGCAGCCCGACGCCCAGTCTGGAATCCGACTGATCGACTAAAAGGGCATCAGCTTAGCCGGGATCGAAATTCCCATCTCACGATAGTAGCGGATCGCCCCCGGATGCAGCGGAAGAAAAGTGTCTTTGCTCACGTTCTGCGGTACGGTATCTATGGCCGCCGGCAGTTCCCCGGCCAGCGTCGGCGCATTTTCGAAAAGGGTTTTGAGCAATTGATATACCAGACCATCCGGAAGATCGGCCCGCCCAATCGCAAAATTGTAAACGCCGAACGTGACATAATCCGTTGTAAGAGATTTGTACGCTTTCGATGGAATGGTTGACGGGCTCATCTCAGGAAACGCCTTTTGCACAACGCTAATTTGCTCGGGCGTGAGCGCTATGAACGTGAGCGGCTGATTGTCCTCCGCGTGAGTTAAAGCCGGCACTGGGACTCCGGTCATAGTTGCAGAGGCCGTGTATCGCCCGGCGAGCAGCTCGGTGGCCAGATCATCGATTGAACCATACTTGATGTCCGGCGCTACGCCGAGGAGCTTCATGATGTCCGGAATGTAGGTTCCACCGGTACCTGCCCGAGGGCCGATGCCGACCGGACGATCATCAAGCTGCTGCAATGTGGTTATCCCCGAGCTGCGTAGGACCGCCACCTGAAAGGGCGTGTCATACATCGGGAATAGTGCGCGCATGTTCCCGAATTTCTTGCCCGCCGTCCAATCACCGGTGCCGTTCCAACCCCGCAAAGCGATCCCCATCGTGACGAGACCGATTTGGGCGGCGTCGAGATCGAGCAATTTGATGTTGTGTATGGGGCCTTGGGTGGCAACCGCGTCGACGGGAACACTTAATTTCTCGGTCCATAACTTTGCGAGAAATCGGCCATAGGGTAGATAGACGCCGCCGGGCGACGCCGTGGCGACGGTCAGCGATTTTGGCCAGTCCGGATTTGCCGCATTTGCCGGCATGCCGCAAAACATGCCCAGAATCAGCAACGCGGGGAACAATAATTTGGCGCGTTTCATAGTCCGGCTACCCCTACTCAATCGAGTGGCATGCTATATCCGATGCGCAGCCGACGATAGAATGAATTCCGCCGTTGCCGTACCCGCCCGGTTGGGTGAAGTCCGAGATTGAATTAACTTAGCTAGCTTCCCGGAGCCACGGGGAATCTGACAAATGGACGAAACACCCGACCGGGTGAAATTCGGATTGCGCGCCCGGCTGCTGTTGTCATTCATCGGCATCAGTGGGTTTGCGATCGTCGCCGCGGTATTCGCGAATTATGCCTTCTTCGCGATCGGCCAAGCGCTGCGCGATGTGACAGAAAAGACAGTACCCCCGGCAATAGCGACATTGGAATTGGCGCAGCGCAGCGAACACATTGCCGCAGCCGGGCCAGCCCTCTTGGCAGCTACAAGTCAGACGGAAGTCGAATCCATATCTGCCGGACTTTCCCGCGATTTGCTGCAAGCCGGGCCGCTCATTTCGCGCCTCCCATCGCAGGGTATTGCTACTGCCGAGGTTGACAGGCTCCGAACCCTCGTCGCCCGGCTGGAAAAAAACCTTATCTCCGTCGAATCCACCGTCGAAAAGCGGATTTCCGCCACCAATGAGAAAACTGCGCTGATTGACGATACATTCGAGGCCTACAGCAAATTTCGAGCGATCTGGACGCCCCAGTTTCAGAAATTGCGCGCGCGTATTGAAGACCTTCAGCGGGGATTTAACGGCGCCCGCGCCCAAGCAACAGATACCGCGAACGCGGTCGAGAGCCTGAACACAGCTATCAATGAGCTTACGCCTCTTGAACAAATTCAAACGCAAGCTGCCAGCTCGTTTGAGCTTCTCGTTCGCGCCGCCAGCACCCCGGATGTAGTGGCACTAGACCCGATACGCCAGGAGGCATCGCAGACGCTTCAGCGCATGGACAGCCTGTTCTCGGACATAGATCCGGACGTGTCGCTTACACTTATAACGCCGCTCAGCCACCTCCGAAAGAATCTCATCGGCACTTCCAGCATCATCTCGCTGCATCAAGCCGAACTCGAAAACATCGAGGAGGGTCGCCGCCTGACGGTCGAGAATTCGACAATCTCAGCGCAACTGAGCAATGCGGTCGCGGCTTTGGTCGATAACTCGCAAAACGCAATTGCAGCTGCCACGACTCAGACGCAGCAAACCCAACGCTTCGGACGAATTGGCCTGTTGGCCATCGTTGTGCTGAGCCTCCTCAGCTCGGCGGCCATTGTTTGGTTTTATGTGGGCGGCGTAGTGGCGCGTCTAACGACGCTGGCGGAGAACATGCGCGCCATCGTCAAGGGTCGACGCGATATTGAAATACCAACCAGCGGCAGCGACGAGATCAGCGATATGGCGCACGCCGTCAAGGTGTTCCGCGACAACGCCATAGCGCTCGATCAGCTGCTCGAAGAGCGCGAGCAAGCAGCCCAACGGCTTGAAGAGATAGTCAGAGAGCGTACCGCCGAGCTAGCGCGCTCGGTCGAGGAGCTGCGCGCGCTCGGCGAGGTCAGCCAGACAGTCAACTCGACGCTCGATCTGGAAACAGTGCTGAGCGCGATTGTCAGCAAGGCGACCCAGCTTTCGGGCACCGAGGCGGGTACTATCTACGTGTTCAACGAAGCAAGGCGCGAATTTCAGCTGCGCGCCACCTACGGCATGAGCGAGTCATTGATCGATGTGGTCAAGGACCAGCACGCCGAAATCTCAAAGGCCGTCGCGCTCGCCATCGAGCAGCGCCAGCCGATGCAGACGCCAGACTTGGGCGCCGAACCGCCGTCGGTGGCCCGCGATATCATGTTGCAGGCCGGCTATCGCGCGCGCCTGGTGGTGCCGCTGCTCGCAGCCGATCGCATCGTAGGCGCGCTCGTGGTCCGGCGGAAGGCGCCCGGCGAGTTCCCGAAAAATACCATCGAGCTGCTGCAGACCTTCGCGGCGCAATCCGTGCTCGCCATCCAGAACGCCCGGCTGTTCAGCGAGATCGAGGAAAAAAGCCGGCAGCTTGAAACTGCAAGCCAGCATAAGTCGCGGTTCCTCGCCAGCATGAGTCACGAGTTGCGCACTCCATTAAACGCCATCATCGGCCTAACCGATATGCTGGTGAACAATGCGCCGCGCTTTGGTACTGAAAAGGCGCTGGAGCCGTTGCGCCGGGTGCACCGGGCAGGCACACATCTGCTCGAGCTGATCAAACAAGTTCTTGACCTGTCGAAGATCGAGGCCGGCAAGCTCGACCTCAACGTTGACAGCATCAGGATTGCGCCGCTCGTCGAAGAGGTCATCGGCACGGCACGCCCGCTCGCCGAGCAAAACAAGAACACGTTGTCCGTCGAATGCCCGCGCGACCTGCTGCCGATCGAAGCCGACGCCATGCGGCTGCGGCAAATCATTCTCAATCTCCTGAGCAACGCCTGCAAGTTTACTAAGGCGGGCGACGTCAAGCTGCAGGTCACGACGGCCCTGCGGGAGGGGCAGCAATTTATCGAGATCGCGGTGATCGACACGGGAATTGGAATGACGGCGGAGCAGATGTCGCGCCTGTTCGTCGAGTTCTCGCAGGCTGACGCATCGACCGCGCGGCAATATGGCGGCACCGGCCTCGGCTTGGCGATCACGCGCCGCCTTTGTCAGATGATGGGTGGCGAAGTGACGGTGACAAGCGAGCTTGGCAAAGGCTCGAAATTCACGGTCTTTTTGCCGCTCGCGGTTGCTGAAGTTGTTGACTGCAAAGAAGCAAGAGGCCCCGATGAAGGCGCCCCGACGAATGCATTCTGGTGATCGATGACGATATGACGGTGAGGAACTGATCGCGGATTACCTTCGCCGAGCCGGGTTGGCCGTAATTGCGCCGCCGGCGGCCGCGAGGGGCTCAAGCGCGCCAAAGAGCGTCGCCCGATCGCCATCACTCTCGACGTGATCATGCCGGACATTGACGGCCGGAAAGTCTTGGCGGCTTTGCGGGGGATCCGCAGCTTGCCGACACACCCGTGGTCATGGCCGCCATCGTGGATGAGAAGCGACGCGGAATGGCACTGGGAGCGGTTGGATACCTTACCAAGCCCATCGACCGCGACAAACTGGTTGAACTCGGAAATGGATGGATTCCACCTTGTCGTGGCATTGCAAGAGCACCCGGAATGGCGGCACATTCCAGTGGTTGTCATCACTGCGCTTGATCTCAGTGCGGAAGATCGCGCGCGGCTCAATTCCGCGTCCAGCCTGTCCTGCTGAAGGAACCGTTCAAGCCGGCGGAGCTCGTCGACGGTCTTCGCCGACTTGTGACCAGCGCGCACGAGATGCACAGAGTGTGGAGGTCACTTCGTGAGGCGCATTCTTTACGTAGAGGACAACGACGACAACGTCTACATGTTGAAAATGCGTTTCGAACTTCTGGACGGTTTCGAGGTGCTGGTTGCCGACAATGGCGAGACGGGAGTTGCCAAGGCGATTGCCGAAAAGCCGGATCTGATCGTGATGGATCTCGACCTTCCGGTGGTGGACGGTTGGGAGGCGTCACGCCGGCTCAAGAGCGACCCGGCGACCCAGCGCATTCCGATCATTGCCCTGACGGCGCACGCCATGACCGGGTCGCGCGAAAAGGCGCTCGCTGCCGGCTGCGACGACTTCGATACAAAACCGGTGGATTTCGACCGCCTCTTGCAAAAAATCAACGTCCTGTTTGCCAAGGATTAAGCAACGATTGTAGCCGACGAAGTGATGTTTGCCGCGGCGCACATGGCAGCTTCTGATGCTGTTGTCTAATCGCTGCTGGGGCGTCAAACATATAATTTCGCTGAGGAGACGCTGCCGGGTGCATGGTTGTCTTCGCGGTCGACATTAGCCGCCGCATGATGGAGCTTCGTGGGACGAGCCTTCAATGTGGACGACGCACTTGCTGAATCAGCAGTGCAACAGCATCAGCGGAATGGCTCGGCTCACGTCCCGGCAGGGACACCTTAGGCGTTCAGGTTCTAAACGCTATCGGGACTTATGCTGCGGCTCCCGCATTCGGATTAGACAGCTCGCCGGCCAGCCAATTCCGGTGATTGCAGAGCGGGAACGCCTCGTCGAAACACCGTACGATAGCTTCGGCTTCCGGCAAGCCACATGAGTGCTTGCCCTGATTTTCGGCGCAGAGCGTTCCGAACTTCTATGGCCGGTCCTTCGCAGACCAAACCAGGGTATCCCCGAATCCCGGAGTGAGCGTGATCACGCCGGCTAAATCGGCCACGCGGCGCTCGAATTCGACGTGCGCGAACATCATTCGCAGAAACGCCTGGGTGAAGGGCGCAAGATCTGGACTATCGGGCTCGGGGAAGAAGCGCACAGGAGGTCCATGATATTCGGGATCGTCAGCGGACGGGGCAGGGGCGGCAGTCCAATCGTGAAGCGATGCGCGAGGAGCACCGGCGGATGGCCGAAGGCAGCGGCTGAGATCAAAAAGCCGACGCTTACCGTGGTGCTAAGCGAGGAGTCATAAAACGGCGCGGGGCGGCATCCGCTTGCCCCGCGC
>JBAUCK010000474.1:0-1583 GCA_049677525.1 Xanthobacteraceae bacterium | reverse complement strand
AGGTGACTGTGGCTACGACGAGCTGAATGCCAGATTTGGCTTCGAGATCAGCAAGTTTGGCCTGGATTGCGTTCCGCGTATCGACCGGAATCACATTCGCCTGATCGACAATGCGACCCGTAAGCGGGGGAAAATTAGCTGCTAAAGCAACAAGGCTGGCGAAGAGCAATCCGACAAACACAGTGAAAATACAAACGCTCCTCCTCACCGGCGCGGAAGAGAAGCAACTTGCAATCATTTAGGCGCCTTCGACCTGCGGCATTACCTCAGAATTTCACGGGCGGCGGTGTTTGCGCGCCTTCGTTTGCGGTGAATACGGCCATCGGCTTCTCCCCGGAAAATACCGTCTTCGCCCAGATAACGGTCGGGAACGTGCGCAGCGACAAGTTAAAGGCGCGCACCGCATCGATATAATCGCGGCGCGCCACGGAGATTCGGTTCTCGGTGCCTTCGAGCTGGGATTGTAGCGCCAGGAAGTTGGCGTTGGATTTCAGATCCGGATAATTCTCTGTCACCGCCAGCAGCCGCCCGAGCACACCAGTCAATTGATTCTGCGCATCCTGGAATGCCTTGAGCTTCGCCGGATCGGTAAGATCGGACGCGTCGAGCTTGATCTGCGTCGCCTTCGCGCGCGCCTCGACCACCGCGGTAAGCACGTTTTTTTCCTGCGCGGCATAGCCCTGCACGGTCGCTACCAGATTAGGAATGAGATCAGCCCGGCGTTGATATTGGTTCTGGACGTCCGCCCAGCGTGCCTTTGCCTGCTCCTGGAGAGTCGGAATCGTGTTGTATCCGCATCCAGAGACGATAAGACCCAGAATAACGACAATAAAGCTCGCGCGAATTCTTGATGCGGTAAGGTACACGATCGTCTCCGATTCAAAGCAGGGAAAATGGAAGGCGCTTCGAGGCCGCTTAGCCCAGTTGCATTCTGCAACGACGCGACAAGCGTCGAACCTTGAGGCCGCCACTGATGCCTCGATAGTTGCCGAGGCATCGCCTCTCTTAACAGTGAATATTTCGATGTTCTACGACAAAATCGTGTACCGGCGCAGCGTCGCGATTGGGTTTCGTCATTGGACGGTGCCCAGAGCCCTCGCCACGTCGGTGAGCGAAGCCTTCTCAGCAGCGCTTACCTGAACTCCGCCAATTCCCATGAAGCCGCCTTCGGTCGAAGCCTCGGCCACTTTCTCGGCGACATGCGTGAGCCACGATTTGAATGCAGGCGCTTCGCCTGGGGCTTTAGAGTCTACAATCTGTCCAACGCGCGTCAGTGCGGCGAGAACTTGTCGCTTCAGCTCAGCGGGTGTTTTTCCAGTCAGTTCGGCACGCAAGCCACCGCGAGCATCGCCACGACCTTCCGAACCTTCCATTTCCGCGGCGATGGCCTTGGCCAGTTCGGTGGCACCGGCGTCGTTCTTGGCGTCCATGACGGCACGTCCGCTGGCCATGCCCTCGTTCATCAGCCCCCAAAGCCCACTGGGCTCCGCAAGCGTAACTGCCATTCCAACTAGCATCGGGCTGCCCAGAACAGTCTTCCATTCGTCAGTGGTGAAACTGCTTTTGGTTGCCATGGGTACCTC
>JBAUCK010000473.1:0-6223 GCA_049677525.1 Xanthobacteraceae bacterium | reverse complement strand
TTCCCCGAACGGGGACGGATAGGGATATTCAACCGGTCCTACTATGAGGAGGTTCTCGTCGTTCGTGTGCACGAGGAGATTTTGAAACGGCAGAAGCTGCCCCAGCCGCTCGTGAGCAAGCACATTTGGGACGAGCGCCTCGCCGACATCGCGCACTTCGAGGACTACCTCACGCGGCAGGGGGTGATTATCCTCAAATTCTTCCTGAACGTGTCGCGCGAGGAACAGAAAAAGCGCTTCATGGAACGCCTCGACAAGCCGGAGAAGCACTGGAAGTTCTCCGCTTCCGACATCCACGAGCGCAAGTTCTGGGGCGACTACATGTTCGCGTTCGAGGAGGCGATCCGAGCCACAGCAACCAAACATGCGCCGTGGTACGTCGTGCCGGCCGACAATAAGTGGTTCACCCGGCTAGTCGTCGCCGCCGCGATTGTAGAGACAGTGGAGGAACTCGACCTCGCCTACCCGAAGATCAACGCAGAGAAGGCAAAGGAGCTGGCAGCGGCGCGCGCGGAGCTCGCCCGAGGCTCTTAGCCAGACCGACTAGACCATCGACAGGCTCGCTCGCAACTGCCCGGTCTGCGGCATCCTTGGCGCTGTCAGCCGGATATTTGCGAGCACGAACGCAAAAGCTTTTTCAGCCGAGAGCTGCGAAGGATCGCGCTCAAGTCCCTCTCGCATTACGGCAGTGCTACGTGCGACGATTAGAACTCGGTTAGACCCGGAGGACGCCCCGCTCATGTCGACGACGATCTCGATACTCGGTGGTGTCGGCCTTTTCTTGCTTGGCATGACTGTCATGACCGAGGGACTCAAGGCGCTCGCCGGGTCCTCACTGCGCACGGTGCTGGGGAAGGCCGCGGCGACCCCCTATCCGGTGCGTTCTGGGGCGCGATAGTCACGCTCCTGGTGCAATCGTCGAGCGCCACGACCATGACGACTATCGGACTGGTGAGCGCGGGTCGACTGACCTTTCCTCAGGGTTGGGCCTTGTCTTCGGAGCGAACGTCGGCACCACGGGAACGGGCTGGCTCGTGGCGCTCATCGGCGTCCGCGTCTCCCTGTCCTCCTACGCTCTGCCGATGATCTTTGTTGGGGCACTGGTCAAACTGCTTGGCCGTGGGCGCATATCGGCGGCGGGTGCCGCGATCGCAGGCTTCGCGCTTGTGCTTTTTGGACTGACAACACTTCAGCAGGGCATGGGCGGCCTAGCCGAGCAGTTGCATCCGTCAAACTTGCCGGCCGTACTTGGAGCGCCCGGAGTCGGCTGGGTCTCGGGCTCGCTTGGACTTCTGACCCTTGTTGTGGTTGGGCTCGTGATGACCGCCGTGATGCAGTCCTCGACGGCAGCGATCGCTGTCACGCTCTCGGCTTTTTACGCCGGCGCGGTCGGGCTGGACCAAGGATGTGCGTTGATCATAGGTCAGAACATCGGAACGGCGACCAGTTCTGCAATGGCGGCCATCGGCGCGAGCACGACCGCCAGGAGGTTGGCGGTCGCTTATGTCCTTTTCAAAGTGATCGCTGCCCTGATCGCATTGGCGTTGTTCCCGATCACCATTCCTCTGATCATCCGCGCCTCGAGCACCGTCGATGGCGTGACGCTGCTGGCAGCATATCACACGGCGTATAACGTGATCGGCGTCTTAGTACTGATGCCGATGATCGACTGGTTCACGCGATTCGTCGAGCGGCTTCTGCCAGATCGGACCTCGCCGCTTACGCGTTGCCTCGATCCCGCAGCCCTCGCGAATACCGTCGTTGCTGCAGAGGCGGTGCGGCGGACGGTGGGACGTGCGATTGAATCGATATGCGGATCAATAAACGCGGCTCTGGCGGCTGCATCGAACCGCGGAGGTGTACAACTTGAGAAAGGCGCCGCATCGGTGACGGAGGCCGCGGAGGCGTTGCAGAAGGCGCTGGAATTCATGTCGGATGTGAGTGGCCCGCCAGAAACCGATGACGAGCAACGGCGGGTTACGAGCACACTGCACGCGCTCGACCACGCAACGCGGCTGGCCGAAATAGCGGGTCAGACGGCCGAGTTCAGAGCGACGAAAGGCGGAGCCGAAGACGTTCATGCAGCCCAACTCTGCGCGGAGGCGATGCAAAGCGCTACCTTGGCCGCAGGGGAAGTCGTCGCCCATTCAGCAGCTCTCGGCCTGGCGGCCCCAATCCCAACGGGGCGCAATTCTCTAGCATCGCCGGACGCTAGCGCAATTGACGATACACCCGCGGGCCTCGTCCGGCTGGAGCAAAGCGCAAGCGCACTGCGCGAGCTTCGGCTTGTCCATCGAAGTACGACACTGAAGGCGGTGGCGACAGGAGAGCTGACCGCCGATGAAGCCATTCTTCGCGTCGACATGGCCGCGCGTTTCGAGGCGCTTGCGCGCCACGCCTGGCGCTCCCTCGCGCATCTTGCTGGTCGCGGCGGATAGCCGGACTTATCCGTCGGCCGGCACATTTCATAAGGCGCCTGCAGCTCGGAGCGGCGGAAAACCTCACCCGCCGGCTTCCACTGTGGTGACCGCGGTCCGCAACGATTCCGAGGAACGGATGACGAGCTTTTCTGCCTCGACGACGAGGAAGAAAACAAGCCCCCCGGCGAGGAGCCAAGGCCAGACCCCAAGCGGAATGGCTTCGTTGCCGAACATCACTTGGAATGGCGGCGTGTAAGTGAAGAGCAACTGCAGGACCACAACAGCGATGATGCCTAGCGGCAGGTACCTGTTGCTCATGTGCGCCTTCAAGGACAACGACGAGTCGAGCAGATAACGGCTATTCAGCAGGTAGAATACCTGGCCGACAGTGATGGCATTGACCGCAACCGTCCGGGCGAGCGCGTCCGATGCGCCCTGGGACTTCAGCCAGAAGAACGCCAGCAGCGTGTAGGCAAGCAGCGCCAAGCCGATGAACATGATGCGCCAGATACCGAAGCCAGTCACGATCGCGCGGTCAGTGGCGCGCGGGCGCCGCTGCATCACGTCGATCTCGTGCGGTTCGAAGCAGATCACCAAGCCGAGAGCGACGGAGGTGACCATGTTGACCCAAAGAACTTGCGGCGCCGTGATTGGCATGGTGAAGCCCAAAAAGATCGCCACCGCAATAACCAGCGCTTGCGCCACGTTGGTCGGCAACAGGAACAGCATGGCCTTCTCAATGTTGTTATAGACCGTCCGCCCTTCCTTCACCGCCGCAGTAATCGAAGCAAAGTTGTCATCTGCCAGGATCATCCCGGCGGCCTCCTTGGTCACTTCGGTACCTTTGATGCCCATTGCGACGCCGATGTCGGCCTTCTTGAGAGAAGGAGCATCGTTCACGCCGTCGCCTGTCATCGCCACGATCTGTTTGTTGGCCTGGATCGCCTTGACCAAACGAAGCTTGTGTTCGGGACTGGCGCGGGCGAATACGTCGACCTCGTGGACACATTCCTGGAGCGTGGCGGTGTCCATCTCCTCAATCTCGGCGCCTGTGATCGCAGTCTTCCCGTCGCCGATGCCGAGCATCTTGGCGATGGCCGCAGCGGTGATCTTGTGATCGCCCGTTATCATTGTGACCCGGATCCCTCCGCCGTGGCATTCCTTCACGGCTTCGATGGCCTCCTTGCGCGGCGGGTCGAGCAGGCCTACCAGGCCGA
Organism: Xanthobacteraceae bacterium; assembly: GCA_049677525.1. Classification (GTDB taxonomy): domain Bacteria; phylum Pseudomonadota; class Alphaproteobacteria; order Rhizobiales; family Xanthobacteraceae; genus BOG-931. The sequence continues at coordinate 2,586 of JBAUCK010000473.1, read as the reverse complement.
GCAGAACTAGGGTCTTGGGCAGGTCGGCCGGACCGAGATTGCCGGCCTTCACGCCCGGTTTTTCAAGCCATGCGAGCGCCAGCACCCGTTCGCCTTGAGCGGCGAGCGTGTCCGACGCCTGCATGAAATGCGCGCGGTCCAGCGGCGCCGGTTGGCCGTCGACCATCTGCTGGCGATCGCAGTGCTCTAAGATCACCTCAGGGGCACCCTTAACCAGCAGCGCCTCTCCACCGTCTGCAAACCTGTGGAGTGTCGCCATGAATTTGTGCTCCGATTCGAACGGGATGGCATCGATACGGGGTGACGCTGCCCGCTCGGCCTGCCGATCCATACCAAGCTTGGTCGCGAAGGGATAAAGTGCGCCCTCGGTCGGATCACCCTCCACCCTCCAGGCGCCTTCCTCCTGAAACAACTCCGCATCGTTGCAGAGCATGGAGACGCGGCCCATAAGCGCGAGGACTGGCGCGTCGCCCGCGGAATTTCCGTGGCTCTTAATCTCGCCCTCCGGTGCATAGCCCTCACCGCTGATCTCATATGCGGACTCGGCGGTGACGGCGGAGGTCACCATCATCTCCATCAGCGTCAGCGTGCCCGTCTTGTCTGAGCAGATGCGCGACACAGAACCGAGAGTCTCAACGGCAGGCAGCCGCCGGATGATGGCGTTGCGCTGGGCCATGCGCTGTACGCCGATAGCGAGGGTGATAGTGATGAGCGCAGGCAATCCTTCAGGGATCAGCGAGACGGCAATGCCGACGACCGCCTGAAAGAGCTCGACGAAGCCCAAGTGCCCCAGCCAGTGTCCATACGAGAAAATGAGCACGCTGATTACCGCGATGACCGCGGTTATCGCGTACCCGAATTTCTTGATCTGGCGCAGAAGCGGTGTTTCGAGCGGGCTGACGTCCGCGAGCAACTGGTTGATGCGGCCCAGCTCGGTCTCGCCGCCCGTTGCAACGACGACCCCCGTCGCGCGCCCCGATACAACCAATGTGCCGGAGAAAGCCATAGACGCACGGTCTCCGACTGTCGCATTACCGGGAGTTGCATCGGTGTCCTTTTCGGCCGGCACCGACTCACCGGTGAGCGCCGCCTCTTCGGTGCGCAGGTTCTTTGCTTCGACTAGCCGCAAGTCCGCCGGAATTTTGTCGCCCGACTCGAGAAGTACGACGTCCCCCGGAACGAGCTGTTCGGCGGGGAGCATGCGTGTCTCGCCGCCGCGCACGGTCCTGGCCTCGGCGGAAAGCATATTGCGGATTGAATCCAGCGCCTTCTCGGCCCTGCCTTCCTGGATGAACCCGAGGAGCCCGTTAAGAACAACGACAGCGAAAATGATCGCCGCGTCGAGCCACAAGCTCAGCATCAGTTTGGTGAACCCGGCGCCAAGAAGAACGCAGACGAGTATGTTGTTGAACTGGGCGAGGAACCGCATGAACGGGCCCCGCTTTTTGCCCTCCGGCAAACGATTTGGGCCGTGCTTCTGAAGTCGTGTCGCGGCCTCAGCGGCATCGAGGCCTTTTTCCCCGTTAGTGGCGAGCCGCTTGAAGACCTCATCGGCAGCTAACGCGTGCCAGGGCGCGATTTCGCCCGCGCTGGCGTTCACCGGTACGCCCATGATTATCCTCCCCAGTGGGCCCCCGCGCGGCCGACCGCGGTTACGAACTCCCGACTTCCGATGCCGATCGCCATTTGCCCCTTCCGACTAGGAGCATACCCGCAACAACGGTACAGAATATCACGCCCCAATCGACGGGTCTGCGACCAACTTCATGGCGGACCGAAGACGAAATGGTTCGCCGTTTTTCTGCAGAGGAAACAGTCGCTTTTGGCCCTTATCGAAACGGTGCCGGGTAACTCCGCTTTCGTCGGTAGAGATGGGGTAATCGGCCGGGCAGCTTGTGGATAGCTGAAGATTTTGGGTGCTGCGCTTCAGGCTGATGGTGAAACGAGGTCCGTGGTTACGGCCTCAAGATCAGAAGGAGAAGCGCAGCATGGACCATTTTGCTGGACTGGACGTATCGGTCAAGGAGACCAGCGTCATGTCGGAAACGCGTTACAGCGAGCCCAGGTTGGACGAAACGTGTTTCACGGATCGTTGCGCAAGCGGTGGAGGGTAGGGCACCGCGACAGTTCCAAACCGTCGAAGAGGACACGCAGGCCATCGCCAGGGAAGCTCTACCGGGGGCGATTTCGGCGGGATTCGAGGAATTGTCCGACCCAAGGCGTCACTGCGGCTTCTCCATTTCCGCTTGGAGCTCTCACGGTGGTCTTTGGAGTCTAATCCGAGAGGGATTTCTCGGTGATTAACCGGCGCGCCGTCTTGTCCGGTAGAGCCTGATGAGCCGGGCGAGGAAATGTCGGAAACGCGTTACAGCGAGCCCAGATTGGACGAAACGTGTTTCACGGAACGTCTCGCAAGCGATGGGAGGGTAGGGCACCGCGGCAGTTCCAAACCGCCGAAGGAGGGTAGCGGGCCATTTTTTCAGCCCGTACCAAGTCGCCTTCGTCGGCCCAATCTTGTAGGTCAACAGATCCCAACATGTATGGCTCGTGTCACCGGCGCCTGCCCCAATTTCCTCCCCATCCGCG
>JBAUCK010000472.1:0-3408 GCA_049677525.1 Xanthobacteraceae bacterium | reverse complement strand
AACCGATTAGAAGTGTTTCGTTTGTTGGTCCAAGCCGGACCTGACGGAATGGCTGCTGGCTACGTTGCCGAAAAGCTGGGCCTCGCCCCGAACACTTTGACGTTTCATTTCGACCGGCTCCGAGTCGCGGGGTTGGTTACAGTCCGTCGCGATGGCCGCTCAATGATCTATGCGGCGCGCTTTGAGGCGATGAATGATCTTTTGGCGTTCCTGACTGAAAACTGTTGCCAAGGATCGCTCGCGTCTTGCGGGCCAATGGTCGCTTGCAAACCGAAGGAAGTCCCCAATGAAGCGAATGCACGTACACGTCGCCGTTGATGATCTACAGCGTTCAATCGGCTTCTACTCCGCACTGTTTGCTGCGGAGCCGGCCGTCACCAAGGACGATTACGCCAAATGGATGCTTGACGATCCGCGCGTCAATTTCGCTATCTCGACACGGGGTAGGCTACCGGGCCTCGATCATCTTGGCATACAGGCCGAGAACGACGACGAACTGCTGGAAATTTACGCTCGACTGCACAAGGCTGGCGGCAACATCGTCGAGCAAGGGCAAACGGCTTGCTGCTACGCCAAGTCGGAAAAATCGTGGATTGACGATCCGGTCGGCATTTCGTGGGAAACATTTCTCACAACGGGCGAGAGCATCAACTACGGCGACGGTACGGGCGAGCGCGTTGCGCGCGTTGCCCACGAAAAGTCTTGTTGCGCGCCCGCGCCAGCCGCCGCGTGCGGTTGTCCTGCCGAGTGAGCGTGACGTGGTCGATCAACCCTACAACGTGCTCTTTCTATGCACGGGCAATTCGGCGCGCTCGATCATGGCGGAAGCGATCTTGAACAAGCTAGGCGCGGGGAAATTCTGCGCCTACAGCGCAGGCAGTCAACCAAAGGGACAGGTGCATCCTGAAACGATCCGACTGCTGCACAGCCTTGGCTATGACACGTCCAGCGTTCGTTCAAAATCGTGGCATGAATTTGCGAAGCCCGGCGCGCCGTCGCTCGATTTTGCCTTCACTGTTTGCGACAACGCGGCTGGTGAAACTTGCCCAGTGTGGCCCGGCCAACCGATGACGGCACATTGGGGCGTCCCCGATCCGGCAGAGGCTAAGAGGACAGAAGCCGAAGTCGCACTCGCGTTCAAGGATGCCTACCGCATGTTGCATCAACGCCTCGCGATTTTTACGGCACTTCCGTTGGGCTCGCTTGATCGCCTCACGCTGCACAATAAGCTCAAAGAAATCGGGCGATCCTAATGCCATCGCTGGCGCGACGCGGCGTCGCCGAGTGCTTGGGCACGACCTTCCTACTTGCGGGCGTCGTTGGCTCCGGGATCATGGCTGCAAAGCTCTCAGGCGGTAACGACGCACTCGCGCTTCTCTGCAACACTCTTCCAACTGGCGCGATATTGACCGTTCTCATTCTCACGTTCGGCCCGGTGTCGGGCGCGCACTTCAATCCGGCTGTGAGCATCGCGCTTGCTCTGCGCCGCGAATTGCCGTTGAGCGCCACAGCAGTGTACATTGTCGCGCAGATCGTCGGGGCCATCGTTGGCGTGTTGGCCGCGCACGCCATGTTTGAATTGCCACTGTGGCAAGTCTCAGGGACAGTGCGAGCAGGAACGGGCCAATGGTTCGCCGAAGGCGTCGCCACGTTCGGGCTGTTGCTGACGATCCTGGCGACGCGTTCGGCGTATGCGGTCGGCCTCTACATCACAGCTGCCTATTGGTTTACCGCGTCAACGTCGTTTGCCAATCCCGCTGTGACCATCGCTCGTGCGTTTTCAGATACCTATGCGGGCATTGCCCCGGCCGGCGTACTCGCCTTCATAATCGCTCAGTTTGTTGGGGCGCTGAGTGCCGTTATGCTTGCGCAATGGCTATTCGATAACTCAAAGCCTAAGTGTGACCCGGTGGGCTCGGAAGCCGCGCAATCGTAGCGCTTCGTCCTCCGCCGCTTAGTCCATGTGGGATACAATGTCCGCCAAGTTAATCATCACTTGCGTCATTCTCGCGGCCGTCGTCTTGTTGGGCACCGCACTGGCCCTTCTGCACCTTCGCGCGAACGGCGCCGCGCCCCCGCCGATGCCCCTCGGATTGCTACATGGCCTTCTCGCCATCATTGGCCCCTGCTGCGTCGCGCTCGCACTGCGGACCGCCTAGGGGGCTGGATCAGGGCATGGCAAGCTTCGGCCTGATCGCCGCTGCATTGCTCGCGGTCGCAGCGTTGGCAGGAGCGGGGATGCTTGCCGCACGCGTCTTCAAGAAGAGGATGCCGGGGACGATGATCGGCATCCACGCAACCCTCGCTGTGAGCGGCTTCGTCGTTCTCGTCGCTTACGTCTTTGCGGAATAGCCATAGAAGATGTTTTCAGAGACGTTGCTGCGAGCTAGGCTAATCCCCTTCTTACCTTGGCGTGCGAGCGATGGCCTTCGATTTCGTAGTCGGACAAACGTATAACCGAAAGCGTGATGTTCACGCACGTTACGAGGGCCAGCGACAAAGCGGTATTGTAACGCCCGCTAAGTATCCCGCCATTTTCATTTTCACTGGCCGTGGTACCCGCCACGGCTACAATGATGAATGGTCAGCCGATGGCACTTTTCGCTACTTCGGAGAGGGCCGAACGGGGGACATGGCTCTGAGGATGCCCCCAACGGTTCTTCCTCGCGATGCCCATGAGCCGCTCAACCTCAGCTTCAGTCAGGTGCTCGCGTGTGCGCAGGTCGGCATTGGGACGCCGTGTAGGCGTGACTGTTCGTTTTTCGGTGGCTCGCGTCACCAGCTTGAGGTGCGACTTGGACATGTGTTTCGCTGTGCCCGTGTTGATGACTGTTTGGACAATGGCCCTTCTCCGAACAGTTCATCAACGACAAACACGCTCTTGTCGGTGAGTCATTTTGACTCACTTACACGCTCGACGCCTTCATCTAACGTCGCAGCGATGTCGGAGAGGCAGGGGGACGCAGAGATGGGTCACATACCAGCGTGGGCTGTGGGCGCGTTAGTCGTCGCCGTCCTTTTCGACCTACCAGCGTTCTGGGTTCTAATGTCTGTCCTCGGCGCTGGGCTGCTGTCGGCGTGGATGGGTGTGTGACGCGAAGTCACGACGCGTCTGCTAGTGCATCCGACCCCTTCGCGTCGTGCGCTCGAAGCGAACGGGTCCCTTCCGCGCAAATCTGCTCAAGTGATTTCTCAGGAAGTGACTTTCAAAATCCCGGTAAAGCCCTGACCGTTGTTGTTCGATTTCCCTGTGCAGAGCGAGCCTCTGGGAATGCTCAAGGCTCAGCGGGCGACCACAGCGCGTGGCAGCTTTCGGGGTTAAAGCGGACATGCCATCCTGACCCAGCCGCGGCAGCTTTTGACCCATAATGCGACATCGGCTTGTTGATGTACAATGCGGTCTCCCTC
>JBAUCK010000471.1:0-3778 GCA_049677525.1 Xanthobacteraceae bacterium | reverse complement strand
TCGCCGGCAGGACGCCCGATGAGGTCTATACTACCCAGGCAACCCAGGAGAAATTGGCGGCGTAACCCAACCCAGAATCCACCTTAGCCAAGCCGCCATTCTGTTCCGGAAAACGGGACCACCTCTGTCATCATAAACGGCAGAGGACCGGACGGCGGAATGCGACTTGCGGGATTTTAGAGATGCTCGTCGCAGAACATTTCTTCGGATTTCCGCCCCGGCTGCTGTGTCCACGGTGCCGGGGCTTCGATTTTCAGAATCGAGTGGTCGGTACTTTCTAGGGGCATGTAGTGCCGCGACGATCCATTCCGACATCACGACGTTCTCCTTTCCGTTCAATGCTGGAACGGAAGGCGAAATTGTCGGAATGGGATTGATGTTATTGAAGTCTAAGCTGACTCTTAATCAGCGGGTCCAAGGTTCGAGTCCTTGTGCGCCCACCAATTAAATCAAAGGCTTACGCCAAAAGCCTGAATAGTGAAGGCCCTCGGTAGCTACCACATAGCTACCACGCGGCTTCATTCGCTTCTCGGCAGGGACGCAATTTGTTTCCAAAAGGCGACCAGGCATTCGTCGCAAACGCGGTCTATTTCCTTGAGGCGCAATGTGTCGATCATTTCGCGGAGCACCCATCGGTCCTTGTCGGGCCACTTGCTACAGAGGATGCAGTCATTGGTGACTGGCGGGGTTTGAGGCGGGAAGGACTGCGACATGGATCAACAATTCAACGGGTTGATGGTGGCGCTGCGCAGTATCGTACGTCTGGACGACCATAAGAGCGTTGAGGCCGCCAAGCTGCAGATCTGGCGTTGTATCCAGCCACTAGTCGAAGCTGACAAGAAGCCCTTCCTAGAAAGGCTGCGCACCGAGGCCATAGCCGAGGAGAATAAGGCACCCTCAGACTTAGCCAAGCTGTTCTGGAGGGATGTCGCTGAATACGCGCTGTCTCCCACGAAGCCGAAAAATTGACACACATTGGTGCGCGGACTTCCTGCGCCGTAACGAACTGGGTTTCGTTGAAAGGATTGCACCGGGCAGGACGTCATGAGTGATGTAGCCATTCTCTATCGTCGCATAAACACCATCGTATTTGCAGCACAATGGCTCGATCGCGCCGCAAGAGCGCGCGGAATTGCTATGATGCTTTCGACGGTGGACGCGAAGCTTGCTGAGGCTTATGCCGCTGAGTGCGAAGAAAGAGCTCGACGACTGATCGAAGAGCCAAGAATGCTAATCGCGGCATAGGCTCGTTACTCGGTCCCCCAGATGCCGGAGTTATGAATGAGGCCGCCAACTGAGGCGGCCTCAACTTATGTTGGATCAGAGCTAACTTATTTCAGCGCGGTAGAAATGCTTCCAAACGTAGTGTTCAAGTTCGTTCCGATACCCTGAACTACGGTGATGATCGCAACCGCAATCCCGGCGGCGATCAGACCATATTCGATAGCGGTGGCTCTTGCTTCGTCTTTGAGGAACCGAGCGAGTACCTTGCGCATGTTCAGCCCTTAATTGCGGTTCCCGACCTGATCAAATAGAGCGATTTGTTCGGCGCACGTAAAACTACTTGTGAAAGTTGTAATCGAATCGCAACGAATTTCCCAGGCGCACCGACCCGGACAAGAAACAGGCAGTCTAAAAACGAAAAAGCCCCAGCGGCGCGCTGCTGGGGCGAGGAGCTTCTGGAGAATGTGAGGAAGTCTAGGAAACGAACCTTTGTTGCATCGCAATGCGACGATTAAATGGCGAACGAAGGCCGACGCAGCCTTACTTAAAGTTCTTTAACGCGGTGCGGCAGGCCGGAGAGATGCGGCTCTGACTGTCGAGCAGACAGTGCGCAACGCGCTCGCGATCGGGAATGAATTTGCCGCAGACTGTGACGGCGTCAGTCACGCACGCATTATGATCGTCTTGGTCTTGGGCGCGCGACGGAAGGGCTGCAAGTTGAAGCACTAAGGGGGACCGCCACATATAAAGAAGGGCCAGCACAAGGCAGAGAACGGCAAGCGCTGCTGCGTGACGGGGCTTCATGGGCGTCTCCGGCAAGTGACACACTGACCGACGACATGCCGACAACTGGTATGCTGCGGGTACGGTTCCGGCGGTGCGAAGCTATTTCGACTGAAGGTCAGAGGCATCTATTGTCGGGGATCATAACCTTGAGACAAAGCAGTTTCGTTAGGTAGTACGGGTCAAAGGACAACCCTATGACCGTAACCGATCGGTTCCGCGAATTTGCGAATCAAATTGCAGAGCGCGCTCAGCGCCGCCGCGTGGGCAAGGCGAGATGCTGCTGCCTATCTCGGGTAAGAAGGCAAGGATGCTGACGCCAAGCCTGGCGTGCGAACTGGCACACGCCAGAAGCGGGCGGGTTAGCGACTGCTTCCGCGCCCGGCAACCGCTTGCACGATTTTAGGAAATCGAGGACATCGATGAATTCAGGGGGGCCAAGAAGATACGCGTGGCTGTGCAGCGGAAGCTTCCTGGTCGCTGCCGTCGCGAAGCAAAGCGGTAATTTCGACGACTGGGGCGGCGAGCCGAATGATCTTTATACTTCGAAGGTGCGCGTGAACGGCCAACGCAGGGCAATGGCTTTCGCCTTCAGAGGGCCCGCTACTGCCGGAAAGCTGACACCAAGGAAACTGGGCAAGAATGGGGACCAAATCCAACGATTATTCAACAGCCCGGCTGACGTGTTCTTTGTCCAGTACCACGGCCAGATTGATGAGAGCGTCGCCGAGCAAATGAAGCGATTTGCCATTGTGAACTCAGTTACAGAAAGCAAACAGGTTTGGTTTGGCGTAATAGGTGGGGATGACACGTTCCGGCTGATTTCCGCCTTCCCCAGACAATTCAAGATCAAAGACTGATCATGTGGGGGGCTACAGATACAGCTGGCGGTGCGTCGAGGTCTTACGAAACTATACCTTGTCGTCGCTGTGCCGTGGGTCGCCTGGTTCGGCTACGGACCCCGTGTCGTCAGTACCAACGGCCACGCCCGTGCCAGCCGACGCCGGCAACGATCATGCCCGCGACCAACATTATAAGAACCGCCGTCATGATGCATCGGTGTGGGCAACGCCACACGCTCTACATTCGAACGTGTAAAGCGAGGGCAAAACGCCGAACCGTTTTGTTTCTCGGACAAGCTTCATCCGCTGAGCGCAGCTTGGACAACGCGGCGGCGGTGGCGTCGGCGCAGAACTTGGCTCGGAATTATTGGTGCGTTCGTCACACATAAAACGACAGCCGGCTCTTCGGTTGGTGTTCGAGTTGCCGGACGCCACGCTAATAATCGCTGACGGGTCCAGTTATTCAGCTCGAATCGCGGACAAATAGTATCCGACGCATTACCGGGAACTGACGGACAGATTAATCTTTGGCAATCGAAGATCACGCCGTCGCTCGTGAGGAATTCCCCACAAATTTGCGAAGCACCCCTGGGCGATTCGACGGCAAGCGAATTTTGGGGGTGGGTGTGGGAAGACGACCAATTTTGTGCGTCGTCCAAGGTCAAATTCATGCCAATGGGGGCGCCGCAGTCCGTGTCTGCTTTACCCCTCGAAAGTTGCCGCGACGGTCACTGATCGCGGCGGCGAGCGCGCCGGTCGTGAACAGGCTGCGCAGATAGCGATCGCCTCGTTTGCTAATACTCCGAGCCTGTCCTTGCCTCCGCTCGAGTTCTGCTTGGGGACAAGCCCGATCCAGGCCGAGAAGTCCCTTCCTGATCGGAACACCTTCGGATCGGCGACGCTGGCAACCAGAGCGGTCGCCAGTGCGG
>JBAUCK010000470.1:0-5900 GCA_049677525.1 Xanthobacteraceae bacterium | reverse complement strand
GTCTTGTCGCGATCGATGATGATGTTGGATTGCGGATTGTCGACCTTCAGGTCGCAATCGAGAAAGATGAACATGCCGCTCTGCAACGATTGCTGCAAGAACTGTTGCGCGACTTCGTTCAACCGTTCGAACGGTTCAGTCGTGACTATGACGAACTGAACAGGCAGCCCGATGCTGCCCGGCAAGGGCGGAGGCTGGAACGCGGCGACGCGCACGCCGGCTACCTTGCTCAGCTCCTGTTGCAGCACTGGCTGAAGCTCATTGGTGGTCTTATCACGCTGGTCCCACGGCTTGAACACCATGCCGGCGATCGATTGGCCCGGAACGTCAAGCTGAAAGACGTGCTCCGTTTCTGGGTGGCCGGCAAATATCTTATAGACCTCTCGCGAATAGAGCTGACGCTGTTGCAACGTAGAATTCGGCGCCGCAATCGATTGCGTGATGACCACGCCTTCGTCTTCCTGCGGAGCGAGTTCGGTCTTGGCGCCAGTGAACAGAAAATAGATGCTGCCGAGCACGATCAATGCGAACACCAGCGTGACCGGTAGAAAATTCAAGCTGTTGTGCAGACGCTTTTCGTACCAGCTGCGCAACGCCGCAAATCGCCGATCGATGAAACCGATCAATCTGGCTTCCCAGCCGCGGCCTTCGTGATTTGGAGCTTTGAGGAGGCGCGAGCACAGCATCGGCGACAGCGTCAGCGCAACGATCCCTGACACGGTTACGGCGCCTACCAAGGCGAAAGCGAATTCCGCAAATAGCGCCCCGGTCAGACCGCTCTGAAATCCGATCGGCACATAGACGGCGGCCAGCACAACCGTCATGGCGATGATAGGACCGCCAAGTTCGCGCGCCGCCGCGATGGCCGCATCGATAGGACTCATGCCCTCTTCGAGGTGGCGATTGACGTTTTCGACCACGATAATCGCGTCGTCGACAACCAGACCGATGCCGAGCACCAGCGCGAGCAGCGTAAGCAGGTTGATTGAATAACCGAGCGCAAGTAGAACGATGAAAGTTCCGACCAGCGACAGCGGAATGGCGACGGTCGGGATGATGGACGACCGCACCGAGCCGAGGAACAAAAACACCACGACGGTCACGATCGCCAGCGCCTCAACCAGACTGCGGATCACCTCGTAGATCGCGCTGTGCACGAATTCGGTGGAATCGTAGATGATCTCGCCGTTGAGACCGTGCGGAAATAACGCCTGGATGCCGGGGAAGATATCGTGGACACCCTGGATCACGTCGAGCAAATTGGCAGCAGGCGCGACCTGAATGCCGATATAGACGGCTTTCTTGCCGTCGAAGCCGACCTCGGATTCATAGTCTTCGGAGCCAAGCACGACATTGGCGACGTCCTTGAGACGGACCACCGCGCCGTTGGCTTGCTTGATTACGAGATTGCGGAATTCGTCGGCCGAATGCAGGCTGGTCGATGCGGACAGATTGACCTGCACCATCTGGCCTTTGGTCGTGCCGACGCCGGAAATATAATCGTTGGCGGAGAGCGCAGCGCTGACGTCGGATGCCGTGAGCCCGAACGCCGCAAGCTTCTCGGGGTCGAGCCAGGCCCGCAGCGCAAACACTTTCTGACCGAGCAACTCGGCGGTCTGCACGCCCTGCACCGCCTGCAGCTTGGGCTGCACGACGCGGACGAGGTAGTCGGTGATCTGGTTCGGCGCCAGCGTATCGCTGTTGAAGCCGATATACATCGCGTCGATGGTCTGTCCGATCGTCACCGACAACGTCGGTTGCAGCGTACCGACGGGCAACTGGTTGAGGACCGAACTGATCTTGGTGTTGATCTCGGTCAGCGCCTTGTCGGAATCGTAGTTGAGACGCAGATAGACCGTGATCGTGCTGGTGCCGCTCTGGCTGGTCGAAGTCATGTAGTCGATGCCGTTCGCCTGCGCGATGGCGTTTTCGAGCGGCGTAGTGATGAAGCCCGCCACGACATCGGGATCGGCGCCGTAATAGATCGTGGTGACCGTGACGACGGCGTTCTCTGTGCGCGGATATTGCAGGACCGGCAGCACGCTATAGGCCCGCAGCCCGAGCACCAGGATCAAAAGGCTCACGACCGAGGCAAGCACCGGCCGGCGAATGAAGATATCGGTGAAATGCATCACTGAACCCGTCTATCGATCGATTGGAACTGGCGCGGCGTCCGCCGTCGGCGTGACCGAATTGTCGATTAAGACCGGCGACCCGTTGTGCAGCTTGATCTGACCGGCGGTCACAACCATGTCGCCGTCATTGACGCCCTTGAGGACTGCGACCTGGTCGCCGCGCGTCGCGCCCGTTGTCACGAATGTCTGGCGCACGACCTGTTGCGGCTTGCCGCTCGCATCGGCGCCTTTGTCGTCGACGACATAAACGGTGTTGCCGTAGGGGTTATAGGTGATCGACGTTTGCGGCAGCGTGACGAGGTTCTGCGGGGCGCCGGTGGAGATATTGACCGTCGCATACATGCCGGGAAGGAGCTTATGGTCCGGGTTTTTCAGCGTCGCGCGGATTTGAACGTTGCGGCTGGTGGCGTCGACTTTGGGATTGATCGCCGAAATCTCACCGGCAAAGGTCCGATCCTTGAAGGCGTCGATCTTCACGGCAATGGTCTGGCCGATGCGAATCTGGTCGACCGACTGCTGCGGCACGAAGAAATCGACAAAAATCGGATCGAGCGCTTGCAGCGTGACGATAGTCGTGCCGGCGCTAAGATACTGCCCGAGGTCGACGGCGCGGATACCGAGATGACCGGCAAAAGGTGCCAACAAAGTCTTTTTGTCGAGGGTCGCCTGCTGCTGGGCAACCAACGCCTTGGCGTTCTTCAGGTTCGCCGCGTCGGTATCCAGCGTGGCTTGGCTCACGGCCTGAAGCTTGAACTGCTTCTGGTCGCGCTCGTAAGTGATTTCGTTTAAGTCTGCGGTCGCTTGCAACGATTGCAGCTTGGCGACGTCGTCTTCCGAGCGCATCTTGAGGAGTTGCGCGCCCTGTTCGACGTCGTCGCCTGAGGTGAACGAAATCGAATCGACGACGCCGGACACTTCCAGCGACAGATCGGCCCCCTTGACCGCGCGCAGACTGCCGACCGCTTCGATCTTGGACTGCCATTCGCTATAACCGGCCCTGGTCGCCGAGACGGTCTGCGGCGGCGACGCCATAGAGGCCATGAACTTTTTGATCATGGCCGCCTTGAACACCTGGAATCCGAAGACGCCACCGAGCACGATGGCGACTCCGACCAGCATGATCACCATGCGTCTGGTCATTGATGATGCTCCGTTACTGCGGGCGCGTTGACAAGAGCGTCGACATGTTCGGCGAGGCCGTTGGCCTCGGGGCTATAGGGATTGGGCGCAACATCGATGCGGTTCCACCAACCGCCACCGAGCGCCTGAAACAATGCCGCGGTATCGGCGAAGCGCGTAGCTTGCGCCTGGACCACCGCAAGGCGCGCTTGCTGATAGCTGCGCTGGGCATTCAGCAGGGTGATGTAGGTGATGGCGCCGAGCTTGTATTGGCCGCGCGCCAGGTCGAGCGTATCGGATGATGCTTTGAGGGCGTTGCGCTGCGCGCGCAAGGTCGCGGCGTCGAGTTGCAGTGCGCGCAGCGCGTCGGCAACATTCTGGAACGCTGCCAGAACGGTGTTGCGATATTGCGCATCCGCCTGGTCATAGGCCGCGCGCGCGGCGCGCTCCTGATGCAGCAGTGTGAAGCCGTGGAAAATCGGTTGAGTGCCGCTGCCGACGATTTCCCATACCGCCGTCGCGGGCGAGAACAATGACGCGGGGGTCAGAGCCGCGGTGCCGTATTCGGCCGTGAGCGTGATTTTCGGGAGCCGGTTGGCGATGGCGACCCCGATCTGGGCGCTGGCCTGATGCAGTTGCGCTTCGGCGGCACGAATGTCGGGACGCTGCTCGACAAGCTGCGACGGCACGCTCAGCGGCAGTAAAGACGGCAGCTGCAGCGAGCCCAGTGTCATGCTGGCGCGTAACGCTTCGCTCGGAAAACGGCCGGTCAGTGCCAGCAGCACATGGCGCTGCTGCTCCAGCTGCTTTTGCAAAGGCGGCAGGGTGGCTTCCTGCGTCGCCACTTCTGATTGTTGCGTCAAGACATCGGTCTTGGCGGCGGCGCCGACGTCGAATTGGTCCTGGACGACGTCGAGTTGCTCCCGCTCAAGCTTGATGATGTCGCGCGTAGCATCGATCTGGCCGTGCAGCGAGGCCGCTTGAATGTAGGCCGTCGCCACGTTGGCGGTGAGTGAGAGATAGGCCGCCTCAAGCTCGAAATATTGATAATCGGCGATTGCGGCGGACGATTCGATCTGCCGCCGTGTGCCGCCGAAGACGTCGAGCGCGTAAGAGACGTTCACGCTCGCCTGGTAGAGATTGAAGATCGACGGCGGGCCGCTGCCGCCGAACTCGGACGGCGAGAATTGCTGGCGGGTAGCCGAAGCGTTGGCGTCAACGGTCGGCAACAGCGAGCCGGCCTGGGCGTAGAGATTTTCCTTCGCCTGCCATAGCGAGGCTTGCGCCGCTTCGAGGTTCGGATTGGCCAGCAGTGCCTGCGTGGTCAGCGCATCGAGTTCGCGTGAATGAAAGACTTTCCACCATTCGCCGGGAATGTCGCGGGAGATGGCAAATTGTTGCGATGCGCCAGCGGCGACATCGGCCGAAACGGTCGCGGCGGGTTTCGCCTCGGGGGTGTAGCCGCTGACTTCGGGCGCGGGAGGTGACGCGAAATCGGGGCCGACCGCGCAAGCCGACAGAGCCAACAGCGATAACATCGCGAGGCCCGGCGCCGCTATGACGCTGAAAAAACGCACGATATCGATCTTTGGGCTCCGCACTGGTGGGGAGCCCAAACACCTGGTTTGACTTGACTTGAACACCTACCAACCCTCAAAGGGCTAGCCTATTTATTTACTATCCGGTTAGTCAATAACTTGACTTTTCCCGCTTTTGCCCCCTAGCTCGGAACATGACCGACATGATCGGGACGCGCCCAGAAACACGGCGCCGCCGCAAGGCGGAGCGCCCACAAGAGATTCTGGAAGCGGCATTCGCTGAATTTTCGCGCAACGGCTACGCGACGACAACGCTAGATCAGATCGCCGAGCGCGCCGGCGTAACGAAAGGCACAATCTACGTCTATTTTGAAAACAAGGAGCACCTCTTCATCTCGATGGTGCGCGAGATCACGAAGACGACCTTCGACACGGTGCACGATATGTTTGAGAGCCACGAAGGCTCGACCGCCGAGCTGCTGCGCGCGCAATTTAGCTTCTTCTACCAGCACATCGTCGAGGACAGACGCCGGCGCGATGTATTGCGCATGCTGATCGCGGAAGCGCCGCGTTTTCCGGAGCTGTCGGACCGCTATTACAACGAAATTATTCGTCCTTGCCTCGACTTGCTGAAGCAGGCGATCCAACGCGGCGTGGACCGCGGGGAAATCCGGAAATCTTGCATTACCGATTCCCCGCAAGTCGTCATCGCGCCGATCGCGCTGGTCGATATGTGGATGATGATGTTCGACGATCGCCAGCCGCTCGATCTCAAGGCCTACTTCGACGCGCACCTTGAACTGGTGCTCAACGGGCTTCTGTCGAAGCCCTGATTGTCATGTGTGAACCAAGATCAACGGTTGGTTCGCCGAGCTTTGAGAAAGATATCGCTTAGTCCGACTTACTCGCTAAGCCGCGCGTTGCGCCAACTGCCATACGTCCTACCCGTGCCGCGCTGCTTCCACCCTCCCGGTCCGTTCGCATTCCGTGCCATCACGACCGCAGCCGCCGCGCTTGGAAACACGACGTTAGTCACAAAACGGTAGGCTCGGCGTGGGCCAGTTTTCTGACCCGAGCACTTCAGCCGCCATGAGATTGCCCACTGCAA
>JBAUCK010000469.1:0-1762 GCA_049677525.1 Xanthobacteraceae bacterium | reverse complement strand
GCAAAGCATTATGGCCAGCGGCCATATCGGCCGCACAAACAGGCCGGACACATGACCGCACCCGACCAATGCTGCAGCAACGTCAGAAAGTTCTTGCCAAGGCGCCGTCCACACATGACCCAAAGCGCTCGTGATGTGGATGGGGTTCATCCAAGAGCAGGGACGAAGGCCTGATTTATGGCAGTCCTGGCTCACTAGCTTTGATCTCGGCCTTCTGGATTTCCTCACTCCACTTTTTGGTTTCGTCCTCGATGAGCTTGCCATAGTCAACAGCAGAGAGCGCAAGCTCCGGCGCGCCAAGATCAGTAAGCTGCGCTTTAATTTCAGGCTCGGCCAGCTCGGCATTGATATCGTTGTTGAGCTTGCCGATGATTTGCGCCGGCGTATTGCGGGGGGCCGCAATCCCGATCGAAGCGGCTACCGCGTACCCGGGCACGAACTCGCCAATCGTTGGGACTTCCGGCAGTGTCTCAACCCGCGAAACGCCGGCGACCGCCAACGCCCGTAGTTCGCCAGCCCTGATGTGCGCATTCAAGACAGGTAAGGTCCCAAATAATACTTGCACCCGTCCGCCGATCAGATCCGTAAGGGCGGGGGGTTCGCCACGGTATGGGACATGGATCGTTTGCACCCCGGTGATCACATTGAACAACTCGCCGGCGATATGGCTCGCAGTCCCGGTGCCAGCCGATGCCATATTGATCTTTCCCGGATTTGCCCTGGCGTATGCAATGAACTCAAGAAGGGTCTTGGCTGGAAATGACGGATTGACAACCATGACAAAGGGCACCCGGCAGATGCTTGCAACCGGCGCGATGTCGTGAAGAAAATCGACGTTGAAGATGTTCTCGCTGCTGGCGTTCGCAGTCGTACTCGTGAGCAGGGTGTACCCATCTGGAGACGCGTGCACCACTTCTTCCGTGGCAATTTTGCTGGCGGCTCCCGGTCGGTCCTCAACGATAAAACGCTGGTCAAGCCTCTTCGACAGCCCTTCCGCCATGACGTGCGAAACGAGATCAACTGAGCCGCCGGCGGGAAAGCCGACGATTAGGCGGACTGGCCGTGTCGGGTAGGATTGCGGTATTGCTAAGCGGGGTACCACCAGCAACGCAGCGGCACCTACCCCTAGATACAGAAGACATCGCCGTCGAGGTATCATGGTGATACGCCTGAAGTAGCACGACTTCCCGAGTGACCGAGATCACCTACGAACATTGGATGACAGCGATTATTCCGTTTTTCCTTCGATCCCGACTCAACGCGTCCACCAATTGAGAAGATGCCTCCCACGACAAGGGGCTGAAGGGCGTCCGCCCTTAGAGACATTAGCCTATCGCCCTCGCCCTATCGCAAAGCCCGATTCCATCGCTCTCTTGAATGTGTCGTGAAGTGCGACCGGACTGCCACCGGGGCGCTTTAAGTCGGCCTTTTTGATGCGGCGGTCGGGCAGCATTAAAGTCAGCACAGAACGAGATGCCCTAGTGCTGACGTACCAGACACGCCATGGTCTGGCTACCGAGTGGAAACCAATTAGTCAGCGGGTACCGATCACGTGGACGGACTGCCATTTCGGCGGGCGACGTCCTTGGTTCATTTGTTCGGTGTACAGCCGCGGAAGATACTGTGGACGACGGGTTTCGGGTGCCGCCGCTGCTACGGCCTGGCCTATGCAAGCCAGCAAGAATCTCCTCGTGAGCGCGGATTGTTAAAAGCACAAAAAATCCTAATGCGCTTGGGAGCAAAACCAGACCTTTTTGACCCC
>JBAUCK010000468.1:0-16736 GCA_049677525.1 Xanthobacteraceae bacterium | reverse complement strand
TATCCGTAATCGTCATCATCCCAGAGCGGCTCATGAAGTTTGCGCCCCAGTGGGTCGTTCGGTTCGGCCAAGGCCGGCAAACAAACCACCCGCCACTCTTCGTGATTAAGTGCGCGGCCCGCGAGGTGATCTTCGTGCCACCGAGTCTGAATCAAAATCTCGGCTGCTTGTGGCACCAAGCGGGTTTTGAAGTCGTTGATAGCATCCATAGTCACATGACGTGCTGCCGCAGGCTGTGCTGCAGCCCACTTTGTTCCCGCATTGCTTCTGTACGTCGCCTTTCGTCGTGGTGACGGTGACGGGCGCGGCCCACGCTGTATCAACAAGCAAGCCAAATGCCGCGATAAACCTCCCTATGATCCACACCATTGTACTCCTACGAAATCCGGCGCGTTGTGCCGCAGGTCACACTGCGGATCAGCAATACGTGATCTGCCTTTCGGTTCTATGAATCGATTCAGTGCGATCTGCGTGCAGTGGCGCCGCGGCGACGAACGCGATCGCACATTCCAACCACGATTTGACATGCTGCCAAGTTCCGTCAGGTCCATCAGCCTGTCCTGTGACGCTCATCACTGACGCCGAAGTTCGATCCGGGTTACCGACGACGCTCAATGAGAAAAGGAATGCGCAAATGAACAAACAACAGCCAAAGGTCCGCGAGCTTCAAGCCTTGCCGGAGACGAAAAGCACCAACCAATCGTGGCACCGGCTTTACGCGGCACTCACAGATCCCGACCTGCAGGTAGTCGCGGCATTCTGCCTAATCGGCCTTTTGCTGACGTTGAATCTAATTTTTCGCTTTCCCGACATGGGCGCCGTGATCGCGCAATACAATCAATTTTGATGTCAGCGCAATTCTGATGTCAGCGGCGTGCAGCGCGGGGCAAGCGGATGCCTCGCGCTCGTCGTGCACTTATCGACAGCCGGAGCCGAAAGACGACCAGCTTTTGATCGTCCATTTCCAAAACTCTTCGGGAAAGATCGGGTCAGTTCCGTAGGCCTGGTCAGCGGCCGCCACGTCTTGCCCGGCACCACGCGAAGCCACTACCAAGACCCGGCAGCCGGTCATGCCGGATTGACCCGTGCCAAAACTCTCCCACACGTATGTCGTCTCCACCACGCTGGAAGCAAAGTGACTGGATGGTGGACCGAAACGGTCCACGACCCCCGACACCGGTCGACCGACGTAGGGATCGAGCAAACTTTCTACCTGCTGAGGATGCAGTGATGAACAGCCGGCGACCGCGATGCAGGTGAGGAATGCCAGGGAGCGCACGCCAGATTCCGAATAGAACGCGTTTTTCTACCAGAGGAGTTATCGCCCACGGATACGCGCGGGGCAAGCTGACGCCGCCTCGACTGGTGCTTCCAGTGGCGCATGTTGACGCCGGAAATCTGCTCGGCGATTTGAAAATCGGCCTGCGTGACCTGGCGCGTCCAACCGCCATCCTGGATGCGGCGCGGCGCATTGTTGAACGAGGCCCAAAACATCGGCATGTCGCCGACATCCGTCGCGGGCGGCGAGAAGGCGCAGGGGACTTGCGAACTGATCGCCGGGTTTTGCGGCCCCGGATCGGTAACCCTTGCCGGGTGGTTCTTGGTATTGATCTCTCGCCTTGCGGCGGCTCGTCGGGATTACCGAAACGTGCGGCATGAGCTGCGGTTGGGACCGAGCCGGCGGCGGCGGCGGCAACCACGGCGCGTAGAGATACGGAATCCATGGGCTTCTCCTTCCGGCAGAATCTGAGAATAGGGACGACGACACGGTACAAAATGCAAAACAGCGACAATTGCGGCGCGCGATCCCGAGCGGCCACAGGCGGCCGAGGCCGTGTCGTTACAAGCACCACGCTCCCTAAAGAGTCATGGAGCGATATGCGATAAATTTTACGCGATCATACTTTCTACGCGACGCCGGCTTTATTCCAGCCGCGAATGCGGTCGCCATAGACTTCGAATCCGGCCGGTGTGACCACGACGGTGTCTTCGAGCTTGATGAAGCCGCGGCGCGGATGCTTCAGTGTGGTTTCGACCGAGACCACCATGCCGGCTTCGAGCGGCAGTTCCGCATCATAGGCATCGTAGGGCACCGGACCGGAATTGGTCAGCCGCGGCGCTTCATGGCTGACGAGCCCCATGCCGTGGGCGAGAAACTCGATGTGGTTGTAGAGTTTCGATTTCTGCAGCGGCACATTCGCCGCCGCATAAATCTCTTTGCCGCGCACGCCGGGCTTGATCGGCTGCATCGAAGCCTGCTCGATGGTTTCGATTTCGGCGAGAAGATCGACGAGCTCGGAGTCGGGCTCGCCGGCAACGCCCATGCGGCAGACGTCGCCGATATAGCCGTGGTAATTGCCGCCGGAATCGAGCGACAACACGCCGCCCTTTTCCCAGCGCTCGTCCGACGGCGCACGGTTCAAGCTGGCATTCACCGTGATCAGGCAATAATCGAAGGTGAGCCCGCGCGACGTCTCTTCGCGGCGCAACGCCTCGGTCATTTCCGCCTTGCTGGCGCCGGGCCCGTGTTTGGCGAACACCGCCTGCATTGAATCGATCACGGCGTCTGAGGCGATTTTCAGCATTTCAAGCTCGCGCGGCGTCTTGATCGCGCGCAGACGCTCTAGCGCGAACAGCGCGTCCTTGACTTCGGCGTTCGGGAACGCCTTGCGCAGCACCTCGTAGGAATCGACCGGGATAAAGGCGAGCTCGGCGCCGATGCGCTTGGCATTCGGCACAAGCTTCTTGGCATAGGCGACGGCCTTTTCCATCACGTCGACGGAGCCCGAACTCTTGGTCTCGAGCTCGGATACCCAGAAAGGCGTGCTCTGGTGCTGGAAACCTTCCATGCGGTGGCCGAAGAAGCCCGCCTTCTGCGGCTCGCCCTTGGCGTAGACGAAGACCGGCAGATAACGGCTCAACCCCATCGCATCCATGGACTCGAAGAAAAACGCGCGATGGCCGCCGAGCAGATACTGCACATTATGTTTGGAGGTGACGAGCAGAACATCGAAGCCCAATTCGTCCATCAGCCGGTCGAGCCGCGCGGTGTCAAAGGGCGCGGCGCCTGGTTTTTTCGTGATGTCGAGCATGGTCTCCTCCGGGGCATCTTTTGCAGGACCGCTTTGGCGGGCGTTGACGGGGCGATCCTTGCACTCAACCTAGCAAATCTCGCACCGGCGATGTAGCGGCCGTATTGCCGCCCGTCCGGCTGCTGGTTGATCGCCATCGTGGCCGCTTCGCGAGCCGCTGCCGCGCCGGAAAGCTTGCGACTCTCCATTATAGCCGGCGTGTGTTGCTCGCCTGGGTCCATGTCTCGAGCCAGGTCTCGAGCCAGTCCCGAGCCCATGTTTACGCAAAGTTTATGCGTCAACCATGACAGAAAATCGCTGCTGCATTGCGAGAAGACGAGCTTTCACACTGTCGCAAAGCCGTTCGCCTTGATAACTATTCCGCAGTATAGTGGGGCAAAGAATAGCGCGCCTAACGCGCTCGCAGAGGGAAGAAACTCGTGGAGTTGAGGCCTAACGGCACGGCGCGGAGTAGCCGCGGTGTGGTCGTCACCGCAGGTTGCATTGCGGTCCTGGCAATTGCCGGAACAGTCTATTGGCATCTGTCGGAAGGACCTGATCCGGCGCATGGGTCGCGCTCGGCGCGCAATGCCGTGCCGGTGACGGTGGCGACCGCTGCGTGGCAGGATGTACCCATTTATTTGGTCGGACTCGGCACCGTGCAGGCGCTGTACACCGTCGGCATCCATTCGCAGGTCGACGGCAAGCTGCAAGACGTGTTCTTCAAGGAAGGCCAGCGCGTCAACAAAGGCGACATTTTGGCCAAGATCGATCCGCGCCTCTATCAGGCCGCGCTCGATCAGGCCAAGGCGCACAAGGCGCAGGATGACGCGCAGCTCATCGCCGCCGTAAAGGATCTCGCCCGCTTCCAGACGCTGGTCGTCCGCAACGCCGAGACGCAACAGAATGTCGATCTGCAACAGGCCAAGGTCGATCAGAACAAGGCGGCGATCGACGCCGATGTCGCCGCGATCGAGACCGCGCAGACCAATCTCGACTACACTAATATCACCGCGACCACAGACGGCCGCATGGGCATGCGCATGGTCGATCCCGGCAATATCGTGCATGCTGGCGACCAGGGCGCCATTGCCATTCTCACGCAGGCCGAGCCGGCGGTTGTGATGTTCACGCTGCCGGAGCAGACGCTTGACGACGTGCGCGAGGCAATGAAGCGCGGCGACGTGCAGGTCGCGGCCTATGACCGCGACAATGTCCATCTTTTGAGCATGGGCAAGCTCTCGACCGTCGATAATCTGATCGATCAGGCGACCGCGACTTACCGCCTCAAGGCCATGTTCACCAATGAAGATGAGAAATTGTGGCCGGGTGAATTCGTCAATGCGCAGCTCTTACTGGAGACGCGCAAGGACGCCATCGTCATTCCGCCGGCCGCCGTGCAGCGCGGCCCGCACGGCCTATTCACTTGGGTGGTGAAAAAGGACAACACCGTCGAGCCGCGGCCGATCCAGACCGGCGCGACCAACGGCAATGTCACCATCGTGCTGTCCGGTGTCGAAGACGGCGAGCGCGTGGTCATCGACGGACAATATAAGCTCGACACCAACGCGCCCGTTACCATCGCGCCGGCCCGCACCGCGACCAGCGGGGACGCGACGTGAGCATTTCCGAACCGTTCATCCGGCGGCCGGTCGCGACCACGCTGCTGATGGCGGCGCTTGCTTTCGTCGGCATCGTCTCGTTCCCGTTCTTGCCGGTGGCGCCGCTGCCGCAGGTCGATTTTCCGACCATCCAGATCACGACGACCTGGGCCGGCGCCAGCGCGGAAACCATGGCGACCTCGGTCGCCGCTCCGCTTGAGCAGCAATTCGGCCAGATCGCCGGCATCACGCAGATGACCTCGACGAGCTCGCTCGGCGCCACGACCATCGTCATCCAGTTCGATCTCAACCGGAACATCGATTCCGCCGCCCAGGACGTGCAGGCGGCCATTACGGTCGCCAGCAAGACCTTGCCGCAGGCCCTGACGACACCGCCCGCCTATAAGAAGGTCAACCCGGCGGACACGCCGGTCCTGCTGCTGTCGGTGCATTCCGACACGACGCCGCTGATCAAGGTCGACGATTACGCCAATCTGTTCCTGGCGCAGCAATTGTCGCAGGTGAACGGCGTGGCGCAGGTTTCGGTTTTCGGCGACGTCACACCCTCGATCCGGGTCCAAGTCGATCCGGCCAAGCTCGCCGCCAGCGGACTCACACTGGAAGAAATCCGCGGCCAGCTCGTCACCTCGACCACCAATGCCGCCAAGGGCGTGCTCAACGGCGACAAGATCACCTTCACTATCGCCGCCAACGACCAGATCACCGATGCCGCAAAGTTCAACGACGTCGTCATCGCTTATAAGAACGGCGCCCCAATCCGGGTGCGCGATGTCGGCCAGGCGGTGGCCGAGCCGGTCGATCGCACCGTCGCCGCCTACCAGAACAACAAAGACGGCGTAATCCTCGCCATCTTCAAGCAGCCCGGCGCCAATGTCATCGACATCGTCGATTCGATCAAAGCCCAACTGCCGCAGCTCACCGCGCGCATTCCACCGTCGGTGAAGGTCGAAACCATTCTCGACCGCACCGTGACCATCCGCGCCTCGGTGGACGATGTGGAGTTCACGCTGGCGCTCACCATCTGCCTCGTGGTGATGGTCATCCTTCTGTTCCTGCGCAATTTCTGGGCGACGCTCATTCCCAGCGTCACCGTGCCGCTGGCACTCGCCGGCTCGTTCGCGGCGATGTATATGATGAATTTCAGCCTCGACAATCTATCGCTCATGGCACTCACCATCGCGGTCGGCTTCGTCGTCGATGACGCCATCGTCGTAGTCGAGAATATCTATCGCCATGTCGAGCACGGCGAAGCGCCGTTTGCCGCGGCGCTGAAGGGCTCGCGCGAAATCGGCTTCACGGTGCTGTCGATTTCCTGCTCGCTGATCGCGGTGTTCATCCCGCTCCTCTTGATGAGCGGCATTATCGGCCGCCTGTTCCGCGAATTCGCGCTGACGGTGACGGCCTCGATCGCGGTTTCGGCGCTGGTGTCACTGACGCTCGCGCCGATGATGTGCTCGCGCTTCATGCATCGCGAGTCGGGCGACCACGGTCGCATCTACCGCTTCATCGAACGCGGTTTCGACGCCATGGCCTCGTTCTACCGGCGCACGCTCGACGTGGTGCTGCGCCATCAGCCGATCACGCTCGGCGTGTTCTTCGGCACCATGGCCCTGACGGTCGTGATGGCCTACTACATCCCCAAGGGCTTCTTCCCGATCCAGGATACCGGGATGCTGCAGGGCTTTGCCGAAGCCGCGCAAGAAACCTCGCCGAAAGAGATGATGCGGCTTCTGCACAATGTCGGCGAAGTGCTGCTGCGCGACCCGGACATCGATGGCTTCGGCTCCTTCACCGGCTCGACCGGCTCGGCGAATTCTGCCAATACCGGCCGCTTCTTCATCGTGCTCAAGCCGCATGATCAGCGCACCACCAGCGCGTCGCGGATCATCGACCGGCTGCGGCCGCAGCTTGCCAAGCTCGAAGGCGTCAATCTGTTCTTGCAACCGACGCAGGACATCAATGTCGGCGCTCGTGTCGCCCGCGGCAGCTTTCAATATACGCTGCAAGACACCAATATCGACGAGCTGAACGAGTGGTCGCAGAAGCTGCTCGAGAAGCTGCGCACGCTGCCGCAGCTCGCCGATGTCACCTCCGACCTCGCGGCGAGCGCGCCGAAGCTGCAGATCACCATTAATCGCGACCAGGCGGCGCGTTTCGGCATCTCGCCGCAGACCATCGACGACACGCTCAATGACGCATTCGGCCAGCGCCAGATCACGCAATATTTCACGCAGTTGAAAACCTATTTCGTGCTCCTGGAAATCCTGCCGGACCTGCAAAAGGACCTGTCGACGCTCGACCGGCTCTATGTGAAATCGCCACTGACCGGCGGCGCGGTGCCGCTGAGTTCGCTGGTGACGATTGAGAGCAACGGCGTCGGGCCGCTCCTAATATCGCATCAAGGCCAGTTTCCCGCCGTCACCATCACCTTCAACCTGGTCCGCGGCGTGTCGCTCGGCCAGGCAGTCAATGCCGTCAACGACGCCTCGCGTGAAGTCGGCATGCCGTCCGCCATCATCCCGACTTTCCAGGGCAATGCACAGGCCTTCCAGACGTCGCTGAGCAGCGAGCCGGCGCTGATCGGTGCGGCGCTGATCGTCGTCTACATTATTCTCGGTATCCTCTATGAGAGCTTCATCCATCCGCTGACGATCTTGTCGACCCTGCCGTCAGCCGGCGTCGGCGCGCTGTTGGCGCTGAGCCTCGGGCATATGGATCTCTCGGTGATCGGCATTATCGGCATCATTTTGTTGATCGGCATCGTCAAGAAGAACGGCATCATGCTGGTCGACTTCGCCGTTGCAGCCGAGCGCGAGCGCGATGCCAAGCCGCTCGACGCCATCCGCGAAGCCTGCCTGCTGCGCTTCCGCCCGATCCTGATGACCACGGCCGCGGCCATGCTCGCCGGCATTCCGCTTGCCATCGGCAATGGCGCCGGGTCCGAAATGCGCCAGCCGCTCGGCTATGCCATGGTCGGCGGGCTCGCGGTCAGCCAAGTTCTTACGCTCTACACCACGCCAGTCGTCTATCTCTATCTCGACCGCTTGCAGACCTGGCTGTTCGGCCCGCGCCGCGGTCCGATCGAAGAGGCCGAAGCCGAGCCGGTCCACGCGGTCGCGGCGGAATAGCGCTGGCGCGAACCTCCGGCCGCTCTACGCTAAGCGCGCGCTTCGAAGATCATGTTGAACGGCGTTTCGGTGGCGCGGCGGAAGCGCGAGAAGCCGGCCTCGACTGCGACTTGGCGCAGCCGGCGTTCGCCGGCCTGCGCGCCGAGCCCGAGCGCCACTTCCTGCGACAGTGAAGCCGGCGTGCAAATGAACGTGGACGCGCCGTAGAACACCCGTCCGACCGGATTGAGATTGTCCTTGAGATTGTCGTGCGCGAACGGCTCGACGATCATCCAGGCGCCGTCCTTGGCAAGTGTTTCCTTGACATGCTTGCCGGCGCCGACCGGATCGCCCATGTCGTGGAGGCAATCGAAGAACGCCACGAGATCGTAGCCCTTCGCCGGGAAATCCTTGGCGCTCGCCTGCGCGAAGCTGATACGGTCGCCAACGCCGGCCTCCTTGGCCAGCACCTTGGCGCGATCGAGCGAAGGCGCGTGATAGTCGAAGCCGAAGAACTCGGATTTCGGATAGGCCTGCGCCATCACGATCGTTGAAGCGCCGTGACCGCAGCCGACATCGGCAACCTTGGCACCGGCTTTGAGTCTGGCTTCGACGCCGTCGAGCGCCGGAATCCAGTTCGACGTGAGATTGGCATTATAACCCGGCCGGAAGAAACGCTCGGTGCCTGAGAACAAACACTTTGAGTGCTCGTGCCAGCCGACGCCCTTGCCGGTACGAAACGCCTCGGCGACCTTGGGTTCATCCAGATAAGTCGATTGCACGACATCGAACGCGCCGGCGAAGAATGCCGGCGAGCCTTCTTCGGCAAACGCCATCGCTTGTTCGGGCGACAGCGAGAACGTATTCTTGTCGGCGTGATAGTCGATATAGCCTGACGCTGCCTGGCCGGACAGCCATTCACGCACATAGCGCTCGTGCAGGCCGGTCTTCTTGGCGAGATCGGTCGAGGTGACCGGAACGCCGTCGGCCATTGCCTTGTACAGTCCAAGCCGGTCGCCAAGCAGAATGCTCGCGCCGGCAAGGGACGCGCCAAGGTCGCCGACGAGCTTTCCGACGAGTTCGTTCAACTTGTCATGGTTTGGCTCACGCATGGCGATTTCCTCCAAGGACTGAATAGTCGACGGAAATGCACCTTCAGGAATATTCAGTTGCAACGACGCTTTAATGGCGAGCGCGTCCGCTGGAGCGGGATGCGCGCTTTTGCCTCAAGTTCCGTGCGAGCGTTCCTTTGCGGGCTTAAGCCCACAGGACTTTGCTGGCGAGCTTGGCGCCTTGCGCCAGGGCGTCAAGCTTCGACCACATTATACTCGGATGGACGCGGCGATAGAACGGGCCCTGGGCGAAGCCGCAATCGGTGCCGGCCAATAGGTTCTCGCGGCCGACAAGCCGGGCGATCCGCACGATACGCTCGGCCACCAGTTCCGGATGCTCGACCACATTGGTGGCATGGCTGATGACGCCGGGAATGAGCACCTGGTCCTGGCGCAGCTTTGCCGTTTCCCACACCCGCCATTCGTGCTCGTGGCGCGGATTGGCGTTTTCGATGACCAAAGCGCCGACCTTCATGCCGAGGATCAGATCGACGACATCTTTCAAAGGCACGTCGGACGTATGCGGCCCGGGCCAGCTGCCCCAGCAGACGTGATAGCGGATGCGGTCGGCCGGCAGGCCTGCGATGGCTTCGTTAAGCACGTCGACCTGAAGCTGTAGCCATTTGCGGTAGTCGGCAAAGCTTCCCGGCGGCACCATGCGGTCATAGGTGACGGCGGCGCGCGCGTCGTCGAGCTGCAGCACAAAGCCTGCATCGATGATCATCTTATATTCAGTATGCATCGCCGCCCCAATGGCGCGGATCAGCTCTTCGTCGCTTTTGTAGTATTCGTTCTTGCGGTCGGGAATAACGCTCGCCGGCGCGGCAACCGGCAGGAACGCCTCCTCGACTTTGACGTCTTTGAGCGCGGCTTTGAAATTGTCGATGTCGCGCTGTAATTCGGCCTGGCCGGTATAGGCGATCGGCCCGACGCAGACCGCCTCCGTCGTCGTCGCCACGTGTTCACGCGCATCAAGCTCGGCATAGAATTCGGCGAACTTTTCGCGATCGACGCCGCGCATGAACGGGTTGGCACCCGATTTGATCGGGCGCCGCGTAAAGCCGCTCAGGCGCTCCAACACATATTGCGACCAGCTGATCGACTTGCCGAACTCGCCGTCGGAGACGACGTCGACACCAACCTCGGCTTGCTCGCGCACCACCTCGGCAACGGTCTCTTTGAGGCAGGCCTGATAGGCGCCCTCGTCATACGGCTTACCGCCCTGCTTGGCGCGCAGGAACTCCTGCAACTCCGGCGGCCGGATCAGGCTGCCGACATGGGTGGTGAGGATGCGATCGGTACTGCGCTTCATCTTGTCCTTCTCTCGATACGCGCGACCAGTAAGCTAAAATTCACGACCAATTGGCGCGCTTGCGCAACGCAGCATTGGCCGCGGCAGCCTCGGCGGCGATGGCCTCGACATCGAGCGCCGTCAGCTTGCCGTGTCGTTTGAGAATGCGGCCGTCGACCACGACCGTGTCGACATTCGACGGCTCGGCGGCCGTGACCAGCATGTGCGCCGGATCGCCGAAGACGCCCAGATTGATAGCGCGAGTGTCGACCATGATCAGGTCGGCGCGCTTGCCTGGCTTAAGCGAGCCGGTCTGGCCGCCGATCCCCATCGAACGCGCCCCCTCGCTCGTGGCGAGTTGCAGCACGCGGCGGGCGGTCAGCTTGAATTCGCTTTCGCTGATGCCGTTCTCGACATTCTGCGTGATCTTCATGATGCCGAACATGTCGGCATTGCCGGATAGTTCCACGGTGTCCACCGAGAGCCCGACCGGAATCCCGGCCTCAAGGAATTTTCCCGTTTGCGGCAGGCCAAAGCCGATGCGCAGTTCGGTGAACGGCGAAATGCTGATGCTCGCGCCGGCATCGGCCACCGCTTTGATTTCGTCCGGCGTCGCCTTGTCGGCATGGATGATCTGCATATCGTTCTTGAGCAGACCCGCTTTGGCGATGCCGTCGATCTGGCCGATCACCGGGCGCGAGCCGCTTGCATGCACCGTGATGGGCAGGCCGAGCTGGCGCGCGGCATCAATCTCGGCCTTGTAGACCTCGGGTGGAATGGCGGTTGCCGAATTGTTGCCGCCCTGCCCGCGCCAGGCGAAGCCGAGCGCGATCAGACCGTCCGGCGAGATCTTGCTCCAGTCGTTCTTGATGCGCTTGAGATCACCGATATCCATCTGCTGGTTGTTCGGCATGGCCTGCGACCAGCCGTAGGAAAAACGCGCGCGCAAGCCGGACTCGCGCAGCGCCTTCAGGTCGGCGTCGGCATAAGCCGGGCCGCGAATGTTGTGACACCAGTCGTGCACATGGGTGATGCCGTTATTGATCGCCTCGGCGCAGGCGAGCCGCGTGCCCTGATACATATCGCCGGGCTCGAATTTCTGACCGAGGACCGCGGTGGTTTTAAAATAGGCCGTTTCCGGCTTGTCGCCCGACATGCTGCGCAGCAGCGTGTTCCACATGTGCCAATGGGTTTCGACCAGGCCAGGCAGCACGAGCATGCCGCGGCCGTCGATGACAGCGGCGCCGGGCGCTTGAAGATTCTGGCCGACCGCGACAATGGCGCCGTTGCCTACATGCACGTCGCCATTGGCGATATCGCCGGCCTCGTTCATCGTCATCACATAGGCGTTGCGGATGACGAAGGTGCTGCGGGCCGGCAGAGCGCGAGCATCGCTTGACGTTGCGGCACGGCCCGCATTGCGAACCGCAGCGACGGCAGCGAGTGCCGCGGCCGTACCTAACAAATGACGACGGCTCATCAGTTTCATGGTGCTCCCCCGGCGGCGATTGCGGCACACGCCTAATACAGCACGGCACGGAAACCGCAAACGCGCACGCGTTATCGCCGCACGTGCCGCAGTGGGCACGCTCCCATACTGCGATCGTGGAAGTGGTTGGTTAGGCCGCCGAGCGGGCGCCCCGCCGGATGCCGGTCGCGGCGTCGGCGGCGCGGTTGGCGCGGTCGAGAATGAGCTCGATCGAGGCCAATTCGACGCGGTTACGGCCATTGTCCTTGGCGCGGTAAAGCGCATGGTCGGCCTGCGCCAAAAGCGCCGATACATCGAGAACGGCGTCGTAGGTGATGACGACGCCGATGCTCACGGTGGCCGTCGCCAGGCGGCCGTCGACCTCGTGCGTGGCGTCGGCGAAGCTGCGGCGGATTTTGTTGGCAACCGTGAGGGCCCGATCGCGCGGCGCATCGACCAGCAGCGCCGCGAATTCCTCACCGCCGAGCCGGCCGAACAGATCGGTCCGGCGCATGCAATTGCCGGCGACTTCGGCAAAGACCTGCAGCACCCGGTCGCCGACAGCATGGCCGAAGCGGTCGTTGATCGATTTGAAATTGTCGAGGCCATCGGCCGCGGATCGACGCCTGGCGCTTGAGCTGCAACTCGGAGTCCTGAAGGAAGGCGCGGCGGTTGGAAATGCCGGTGAGCGGATCGACCAGGGCCGCAGTCTTATGGAGATACTCGGTGCGCTCTTTGGCCATCGCCAGCAAAATGAAAGCGATCGAGATCGTGAACAACAGCGCCTCGAAGCTCAACACGGTGAGCCACACGCTTTCATAGGCGCCGTTGCTCGCCGGCGACGCCGATAGCATGGCGCCGAACGGCGTGCGCAACAGATAGAGCGCACCGTGGCCGAACAGCATGAAGATCGCCGGCCAGCGCGACACCAATGGCTCGCTGCGCCCGCGCCAGAACTCGTAAGCCGCGGCCCAGGTATAGGCCGTGACAATGCTGGAGCTCGGCAGCGCCCGCATTTCCCATGACGATGCGACGCTCGGCAGACGGCCGACGACGAGCCACAAAGCGGCTCCGGCAAACATGAGGATCGGCAGCGGCCGGCGGTGATCGAACACCCGCGCGCCGGTCCAGGTCAGCGAAGGCGGTGAACAGCAGCACATTGGCGAGATCGATGGAGATCAGATCGGGTGCGATGCCGTAGGTGCCGAAGAGCGCGATCGAGCCGGCACGCAAGAAATCGGCAAAACCCCACCACGCCACGGCATGGATCGAAGTGTTTTGCACCAGGCAAACAGCAGCAGCAATCCGAGGATCGCTTCCACATAGATCGTGACAACGAATAAAGTATTGACGTCAAGAATCGCGCGCGGCCAAATTGCCCCAAAGAGTGCAAGGATGGGGAGTAAGAGTGCTGAAGGCACCCTTCCTTCGGCTTAGCGCCGGCGCCGGAAACAATCGGTGAATAGGTTGCCAAGAGAAACCGCTTTGCCGCTTTATGGTTTCGGCGGTGTTGCCTTTAATGCAAGGAATCGACCTAGGCTTGTTTCCAAGCCGTTGATTATCTAGGCTTCTTTCGCGCCGCCAGGACATCACAACAATGCAGGTACGCAACGGAATCATCGACGCGATCGGCAATACGCCATTGCTGAAACTCGAGCGTGTATCGGCGCAGACCAGTTGCACGATCCTCGGCAAGGCCGAATTCATGAATCCCGGCCAGTCGGTCAAGGACCGGGCCGCTATGTTCATCATCGAAGACGCGGTGAAGAGAGGCGAGTTGCGCCCGGGTGGCGTTGTCGTCGAAGGCACCGCCGGCAATACCGGCATCGGGCTTGCTCTAGTCGGCAATGCGTTGGGCTACCGCTCGGTGATCGTGATCCCGCAGACGCAGAGCCAGGAAAAGAAAGACACGTTGCGACTCTGCGGCGCCGAACTGATCGAAGTGCCGGCCGTGCCTTATTCGAACCCGAACAATTACGTGAAGCTATCCGGCCGCCTCGCCGCTCAACTCGCCAAGACCGAAAAGAGCGGCGCGATCTGGGCCAATCAGTTCGACAACGTCGCCAATCGTCAGGCGCATATCGACGGCACCGGACCGGAAATCTGGGATCAGACCGGCGGCAAAGTCGACGGCTTTGTCAGCGCGGTCGGCTCCGGCGGCACGCTTGCCGGCGTCGCCATGGCGCTCAAGGAGCGCAACAAGAATATCCGCATCGGCCTTGCCGATCCGATGGGGGCTGCGCTCTACAGCTATTACACGACGGGCGTGCTGAAATCGGAGGGCTCGTCGATCACCGAGGGTATCGGTCAAGGCCGCATCACCAAGAATCTCGAAGGCGCGCCGATCGACGTCGCCTATCAGATTCCGGATGAGGAAGCGGTGCCGATCGTTTTCGATCTGCTCGAGCACGAAGGACTGTGCCTCGGCGGCTCGACAGGCATCAATATTGCCGGCGCGGTGCGGCTCGCCAAGGAGCTCGGGCCCGGCCACACCATTGTGACCGTGCTTGCCGACTATGGAACCCGCTACCAGTCGAAACTGTTTAATCCAGTGTTCCTGCGCGAGAAGAAACTGCCGGTGCCGGAATGGCTCGAACGCAAATCGAACATCCCGGTGCCTTATGAAAAGACATGACCGGCGTGAATGCGAAAGCGTGGCCGGGCGGGCAAGCGAGGTCAAAAATGTTGAGAGTTGATAACACTCCTCCTCCGTCGCCGACGAGTCGCTGGCTGGTGACGACGGAATGGCTCGCCGAACGCCTGAACGACCCTAATCTCATTCCGGTCGACGGCTCCTATTATCTGCCGGTGCAGCAGCGCGACGCGCTCGCCGAATATCGCGCCGCGCATATTCCAGGCGCGGTGTTTTTCGATGTCGAAGCGGTGAGCGACCATTCGACCGACCTGCCGCATATGCTGCCCGGCCCGACGCAATTCGGCGAGGTCGTGGGCGGGCTCGGCATCGGCAACGGCGATACCGTCGTCGTCTATGACAATACCGGGCCTGGCAGTCCCGGCCTGTTCTCAGCGCCGCGGGTGTGGTGGACGTTTCGCATCTTCGCCGCCAAGTCGGTCTATATCCTCGACGGCGGACTGCCGAAGTGGAAAGCCGAAGGACGTCCGGTCGTCGCCACCGAGACCAAGCGCACGCCGAAGACATTCAGTGCCGATATGAATGTCGGCGCCGTCGCGCTGCTCGACGATGTATTCATGGCGCTGGCCGACGGCAGCGTGCAAATCGTCGACGCCCGTTCAGCGGCGCGCTTTGCCGGCAAGGCGCCGGAGCCGCGGCCGGGCCTGCGCTCCGGCCACGTGCCGCGTTCGTTCAACGTCCCCTTCGACAAGCTTCTGGAGAACGGCCGGCTTGTGTCGCGCGAGCGGGTCGCCGAAATTTTCACCGCGGCGGGCGTCGATCTCGACAAGCCGATCATCACCACTTGCGGCTCGGGCGTAACGGCTGCGGTCCTGACCTTCGCGCTTGAATCGCTCGGCAAGACGCCACGGGGCCTCTATGACGGCTCCTGGGCGGAATGGGGCGCACGGCCGGATCTGCCGATCGAACGCGACGAATAGATTCCGGCCCAAAGATCAAGCGGGACGCGTGGCGAAAGCCTGAGCTGCGCCACGGCGAACGTGTGGATCGCGCATTTGTGGAAGATTTTCCCCGCGCTCAACGCAAAGTGAAGAATAGCTTGGGCGTATTCTGGTGTAAGAAGAGTACATGATTTTCCGGCAGTTCTTCGACAGCACCTCCGGCACCTATACTTATCTCCTCGCCAGCCGGCACGGCGGCGAGGCGCTGATCATCGACCCGGTGTTGGAGAAGGTCGACCGTTACCTGCAGCTCGTGCAGGAGCTCGATCTCAATTTGGTCAAGGCGGTCGATACGCATCTGCATGCCGACCACATTACCGGGCTCGGCGCGCTACGCGACCGCACCCATTGCGTCACGGTGATGGGCGAGCAAACCAAGGCCGATATCGTGTCGATGCGGGTTACCGAAGGCGACCGCATCGAGATCGAAGGCGTGCGGCTAGACGTGCTCTACACGCCCGGCCATACCGACGACAGCTATTCGTTTGTGCTGGACGATCGTGTGTTCACCGGCGACACGCTCCTGATCCGCGGCACCGGCCGCACCGACTTCCAGAACGGCGATCCGCGTGCGCAATACGATTCGATCTTCAACAAGCTTTTAACGCTGCCGGACGCGACACTGGTCTTTCCCGCCCACGATTACAAAGGCGAAACCGTCTCGACGATCGGCGAAGAGAAGCTGTTCAACCCGCGGCTCAAAGTGAAGTCGATGGACGAATACGCCGCGCTGATGAACAATCTGAACTTACCGAACCCGAAAATGATGGATGTGGCGGTGCCGGCCAATATGCATGTCGGCCTGCATCAGGAGGACGTCGCCCGCAAAGGCTGGGCGCTGACGGCAGCCGATGCCATCGCTGCACGGGGACGCCCCGACGTCGCCATTGTCGATCTGCGCGAAAGAAGCGAGCGCGAGAAGCACGGCATCATTCCCGGCGCGCTGCACTCGCCTTATAAAAATCTGCAGGACGAACTCGGCGCCGGCGGCATGCTCCATGAGCTCGCCGCCACTTCCGGCAAACGGATCGTCTTTTTATGCGCGTTCGGCGAGCGCTCGGCGATGGCGGTACAGGCCGCGCAGGACGCCGGCCTTGCCAGCGCCCGCCATATCGCTGGCGGCATCGACGCCTGGAAGAAGGCAGACGGGCCGCTGGTGCATTGCTAAAATTCACTCGACCTTGATGCCGGCGGCCTTCACCAGCGTGATGTTCTCGGCAACCTCTTTCTTGACCAACGCGTCGAATTCAGCGGGCGACAACGGCATCGGCTCCATGCCTTGCGGATTGAGCTTCTCGACCGTGGCGGGATCGGCCATCGCCTTCTGCGTCTCCGCGCGCAGCCTCTCGAGAATGACGCGATCGGTCTTCGCCGGCACGAACATTCCCATCCAGTAGTTGTAATCGGAATCCGGAAAACCGAGCTCGATCGTGGTCGCCACATCGGGCAATGACGCCGCGCGTTTCTGCGT
>JBAUCK010000467.1:0-19287 GCA_049677525.1 Xanthobacteraceae bacterium | reverse complement strand
GCCTCGATCTCGCGCTCGGCGTGGTTTTCATCGCGCTGACTTTGCTGTCGGTGGAGACAGCGCTCGGTCTCGTGTTCGATCCGCGCTATCGCGACATCCCGTTCGCGCCGCAGAGCGGCGCCGTCGTCGCTTATTCGGTGCTGATGCTTTCGACGGCGCGTCCGGCCGGCATGCGTCCCGCCGCCGAAACGCTTGCCGCCGCGGTAATGACCGCGTCGGCGATCTATATCGCGATCAACGAAACCTTTTCCAATTGGCAGGCGCTTTGGCTTGCCGCGGGGCTAATCGGGCTTGCCGTTATTCTGGTGCGGGCGCGGGACGTGCCAGGCTGAGGATCAACACGCCGACGGCAAGCGCCGACAGATCGGCGTTGTGCAGAACGATGCCGAAGCCGGCCGCCGCCAGCGCCAGCGCCGTCAGCACGATTGAAGGCCGAATAAGATTGAGGAGCGCAATGCCGAGCGCCACCCAGCCAAAGATTTCGTGGTTGAAGAAGACGATCGAAATCCGGAACGCCGTGCATAACCAAGTCTGCAGACCGGCCTGGCAGGCAAGCTCGGTGTTCAGATTCTCGATCGCCATGTAGCGGATGTAGAGCGCTTGGCCGACCGCAAGGAAAGCAACGATCAAAAGCCAATTGGTCTGCCTCGCCGTCGGCAGAAACAAAGGTCGGCGCATCGCGTCACTCCGAACTGCGCATTGGGCGGCTACGGAATCCATAACCACAGATCGCCGCGGCAGGATAGGGTGCGAGGCTAGACTAATCTGTCACTTCAGCGCCAGACGCTGCCCATCGTAGACGGCGGGCTGGCAGAACATGCCGAACATGGTCAGCGCCGAACACAACTGCGTCGCGGCTCCCGGCTGGGCGAGCGGGCCGACCACGAGCCGTAGCTCGATCTTGCTGCTGCGCGGCGTCTCGCCAACCCTGACGATCGGTTGCATGCCTTCAAGCAGCGCCGGATGGGCCGCGCGCAAGGTCTGCCAGCGCGCCCGCAAAGCTTGGAGCGTCAACCCGCTGCCGATGTCGACGCCATATTGGGTCGGCGGCGGCGCCGCAGGCGTCGCTGCTCCGGTCGGCTGGAACGCGGCCGGCGGAGGCGCCGCATTGATCGGCGCGGCCGTTGACGCCGTCACTGCCGCGGTCGCCGATACGGTCGGGCCATCGTCGGTGCGCCGCGCCTCGCTTACCGCCGCGACCTGGCGGATCGACCCGGTGACATCGTCGAGATCGTGCTCGACCGCGGCGACGCGGCCTCGCAATTGTTCGTCGTTCGAGGCGAGGACCCGTACAGCGTCGGCAAGCTGCCGCGTCACGGTCTCGGCGTCGAATTTGGCGGGCTGCGGGCGGCCGGGATGGAACATGGCGACAAGGCGCTCCTCACCGACCTGGCTGTGCCCGGACAGGATCGCCAGTGCCAAGGCCGCCGTGGCCCCCATGATCCAGACCGAGAAGCTGCGCAGCTTGCGCAGTGTGAACATCTTTCGCGTCGCGGCGGTCTTCCGCGGCGGCGTCTCCTTGACGATCTGTTCTCTCACGGCCTGCGCGAGATCCAGCATGAACCGCTCCGGCAACTTGCATCAGTCGGAAAAATCTATCAGATTCGCGCTTCTGGAACCGCCGACCGGCGGTTTCATCCGCAGTGCGACATTTGCCATCTCGGAACTCGCGGCTTTCGGCGTATGCCCACCTCGGGTAAGAGAGCGCCGCGGAGGTCGAAAATGACGGCTCGAAGCTGCCTTGCAATCGTGCTCGCGGCCGGCGAGGGCACCCGCATGCGCTCGTCCAAGGCGAAGGTGCTGCACGAGGTCGCAGGTCGGTCATTGTTGGCGCATGTGCTCGCGGCAATTGCCGAGGCTGGCGTCACATCGACCGCGGTGGTGATCGGTCCGGGCCAAGATGCCGTCGCCGCCGAGGCGCAACGCGCCGTGCCGGATGCCGTGGCATTCACTCAGCATGAGCGGCGCGGCACCGCACATGCCGTGCTCGCGGCAAGACCGGCGCTGGAAAAGCAGTCCGATGATATCCTCATTGTTTATGGCGACACGCCGCTGATCCGCCCGCAAACCTTGTTGCGCCTGCGCGCACCGCTCGCCGGCGGCGCGGCGATCGCCGTGCTCGGCTTTCGCCCCGCGGATCCGACGGGCTATGGGCGGCTGATCATGGCGGGCGAAGAGCTCATCGCCATTCGCGAAGAAGCCGAGGCGAGCGCGAGCGAGCGTAAGATCGGTCTCTGCAACGGCGGCATCATGGCCTTTGCCGGCAACAGCGCGCTTGCCATCTTCGCGAAGATCGGCGACGCCAACAGCAAACACGAATTCTATCTGACCGATGCGATCGAGATCGCGCGCGGCATGAAGCTTCGCACGGTGACGGTCAAAATCGAGGAGGACGACGTGCGCGGCATCAACACCAAAGGCCAGCTCGCCGAAGCCGAAGCAGTGGCGCAGACGCGGTTGCGTGACGCAGCGCTCGGCGCCGGCGTGACGCTGATTGCGCCGGAGACCGTGTTTCTCTCAGCCGACACCAAATTCGGCAAAGACGTCGTGGTCGAGCCCTATGTGGTGTTCGGCGAGAAGGTGACGGTTGAAGACGGCGCGGTCATCCGCTCGTTTTCGCATCTTGCCGGCGCCCATGTCGGCAAGGGCGCGCTCGTCGGGCCTTTCGCGCGGCTACGGCCGGGCGCCGAGCTCGGCGAGGGGGTCCACATCGGCAATTTCGTCGAGATCAAAGCCGCCGTCATCGAAGCAGGCGCTAAGGCCAGTCACTTGAGCTATATCGGCGACGCTTTCGTCGGCGCCAACGCCAATGTCGGCGCCGGCACCATCGTCTGCAATTACGACGGCGCCGATAAGCATCAGACCCGGATCGGCAAAGGGGCCTTTATCGGCTCGAATTCGGCGCTGGTGGCGCCGGTCGAGATCGGCGACGGCGCTTATATCGGCTCGGGCTCGGTGATCACCGACAATGTCCCGGCCGACGCCTTGGCGCTCGCGCGCGGCCGCCAGGTTGTTAAGGAAAGTGGGGCCCAACGGTTGCGCGGATTGAAACGGCTCGGCAAAAAGAAAGCTTGATCGCGCGCTGATCTGGCTCGGTAGACGGCGCTGTCACGGACCGAAAGCCTATTTGATTTTTGCCTTTGTTACGGCTGCGCTTTAACGGTTAACGGGATTGACGGGTTTAGCCGTCATTCCGTTCGAGGAGAGCATCCACACGGATGTGCGGCATTATCGGCATTATCGGCGGTGAGCCTGCGGCGCCACAATTGGTCGACGCGCTCAAGCGCTTGGAATATCGCGGCTACGATTCGGCCGGCGTGGCGACGTTGGAAGCCGGCAAGCTGACGCGGCGCCGCGCCGAAGGCAAACTGAAGAATCTTCAAAAGAAGCTCGAGATCGAACCGCTGTCCGGCACGATCGGTATCGGGCATACGCGTTGGGCCACGCACGGGCGCCCGACCGAGAACAACGCGCATCCGCATGCCACCGAAAAGCTCGCCGTCGTGCACAACGGCATTATCGAGAACTTTGCCGAGTTGCGCCGCGAGCTTGAAAGCAAAGGCGCGAAATTCTCAACCGACACCGACACCGAAGTCATTGCACACCTGGTTACCGAGGAAATGAAAAACGGCGCCGCGCCGGTCGACGCGGTCAAGGCGGCTCTACCGCGTTTGCGCGGCGCCTTCGCGTTGGCTTTCCTGTTCGCCGGCGAAACCGATCTTCTTGTCGGCGCGCGGCGCGGCTCGCCGCTCGCGGTCGGTTTCGGCGACGATGCGATGTATGTCGGTTCTGATGCGATTGCGCTTGCGCCGTTCACCGACACTGTCAGCTATCTCGAAGACGGCGACTGGGTCGTGGTGACCCGCAAAGGCGCCGAGATTCGTGACAGTGAGGGCAAGATCGTTCAGCGCGCGGCTCTGAAATCGCAAGCGTCGGTTCTGTTGATCGACAAGGGCAATCATCGCCACTTCATGGCAAAGGAAATTTACGAGCAGCCCGAAGTGGTCGGCCACACGCTCGCCAATTACATCGACATGACGACGGGCCGCGTGGCGCTGCCGATGACGCTGCCGTTCGATTTCAAGAAGCTACAACGCGTATCTATCGCGGCCTGCGGCACCGCCTATTATGCCGGCATGGTGGCGCGCTATTGGTTCGAGAATTTCGCGCATCTGCCGGTCGAGGTCGATATCGCGTCGGAGTTCCGCTACCGCGACGTGCCGCTCGGCGACGGCAATCTCGCGATCCTTGTGTCGCAATCCGGCGAGACCGCGGACACGCTGGCATCGCTGCGCTATGCGCGCGCTCACAAGCAACATGTGCTTTCGGTCGTCAATGTACCGACGTCGAGCATTGCGCGCGAAAGCGACGTGGTGATGCCGACGCTCGCCGGCCCCGAAATCGGCGTTGCCTCGACCAAGGCCTTCACCTGCCAATTGGCGGCGTTGGCGTGCCTCGCCATCGCGGCCGGCCGCGCGCGCGGCGTGCTGAGCGAGGCCGAAGAGAAACAGCTCGTGCGTGCCCTGATCGAGATTCCGCGTCACCTCAATGACGCTCTGGCGCTTGAACCGCAGATCGAACGGATCGCGCGCGATCTCGCCAAATGCCGCGACGTGCTCTATCTCGGCCGCGGCACGAGCTTTCCGCTGGCGCTCGAAGGCGCATTGAAGCTCAAAGAAATCTCCTACATTCATGCCGAAGGCTATGCCGCGGGCGAACTCAAGCACGGGCCGATCGCGCTGATCGACGAAAACCTGCCGGTGATCGTGATTGCGCCCCACGACAAGGTTTTCGAGAAGACCATGTCCAACATGCAGGAAGTTGCCGCGCGCGGCGGCCGACTGATTCTGATGACGGACGCCAAAGGCGCAAGCACCGCCGCTGGCCAACCGGCGGAGACGATAACGCTGCCGACGGTGCATCCCGCGGCGGCGCCGCTCGTCTATGCCGTGCCGGTGCAGCTTTTGGCTTATCATACCGCCGTCATCATGGGCACCGATGTTGACCAGCCTCGAAATCTGGCCAAGTCGGTGACGGTCGAATAGCCGACGCCGTTCCTTTTCCCTCTGCCGGCAGTGCTGTGTTAAGGCTGAAGCTCAGTGTTGATGCACTGGCCGCAGCGAAGCCGTATATTTCGCCGGACGCACGGATCATTGATGGCTTACGACAGCGACACCAACGCGAGACCGCCGGTGCCCGGCTTCATGAGCCGCATCCGAACCTATTTTCTGACCGGCGTGGTCGTCGCCGGCCCTGTCGCCGTGACCTTGTGGCTGATCTGGTGGTTCGTCACCTGGGTCGACAATCTGGTGCGGCCTTTCATTCCGCTCGACTATCGGCCCGAGACCTATTTGCCGGTAAACGTGCCGGGCTTCGGCCTGATCATCGCCTTTGTCGCACTGACGCTACTCGGCTTCCTCGCCGCCAATCTGATCGGGCGCAAACTCGTCGACTTCGGCGAAAGCCTGCTCAGCCGGATGCCGGTGGTGCGGCCGATCTATCGCACCATGCGGCAGATTTTTCACACGCTGTTTTCCAAGTCGGATTCAAGCTTTCGCAAAGTCGGCCTGGTAGAGTTCCCGTCGCCCGGCATGTGGTCGCTGGTTTTTCTGACCCAGTCACCGACAGCTGAGATTTCCGATCGCCTGCCCGACACCGAGCACGTCTCGGCTTTCATGCCGTGCACGCCGAACCCGACGACCGGCTTTTTCTTCTATGTGCCCAAGCGTTCGGTGATCGAGCTCGACATCACGGTCGAGCAGGCGATGACCGTCATCATGTCGGCCGGCATCGTGCAGCCCGGCAGCGATCCGCAAGGCAAGATTGCAGCGCTTGCCGAAACCGCGCGCGCCGCGCAATCGGCGCGCAAGACCGTGGACAAGACTGCCGATAAGAGCGCCGAGCCGACGCCGGCCAAATAGGTTACCCCGGTAACGCGAAGCGGCGTCATCCTACCATTCCAGCCCGCTATTCGGTCATTCATTGGTCGGTCTTGTCGCGCGGCTACAACCTGATCTGCTTGGCTGCTATAACGAAAGCGTTGCCGAATACAGGCCATCTCGACAGGATTTTCGAATTACATCAATTTCAGCAGCCGCGCTTCGCGGTCCGCATTCTGGTACTGGACGCTATTTGCGTTTCTCGTCGGCGTTGTCGCCGACATTATTGATTACGGAGTAGGTTCGGGCAGCCGCTTGATCAGCGAGCTTTGGGGATTGGCGACGCTCCTGCCCAACCTTGCAATTGCGGCGCGCCGGCTGCACGACACCGATCGTTCGGGTTTCTGGCTGTTCCTGCTTTTGCTACCGCTGATCGGCCTGATCGTCTTGATCGTCTGGTGGTGCTTCAAAGGCACAAGCAGCAGCAATCAGTACGGTCCCGCGGCATGACCGTGGGCGGCCTTCGCTCATAGCCATTTCGCACCGAACAGAGTGAACCGGACTTGCGCTGGGGTCGACTAAGCATAGTCAGCCCCAAAAGCGCGAGGCGATCATGACTTTCGCACAGGCGATCCGGTCCGGATTTGCGAACTGCGTGAATTTCCGCGGCCGTGCGACGCCGTCGGAATTTTGGTGGTGGCAATTGTTCGTCTTTCTCGCCGCCATCGCAGTGGCCGTTCTGGATTTGGTCATTGATCCAAACAATCAATTCCTCGCGAGGCTGTGGAGCCTCATTGTCTTCATTCCCAGTGTCGCAGTATTCCCAGTGTCACAGTCGCGGTGCGCCGATACCACCATGCGGACATGAGTGGTTGGTGGCTGTTGCTGATCCTCGTGCCGGTCATCGGTTTCGTCATGCTGATCATTTGGTGGATCGGCGAGGGCACGGCCGGTTACAACCGGTTCGGCGCCGATCCGCGGCCCCAGGAGGTCAGCCTGCACGAACGAGGCCGATCGCTTCTTCGCGCGCGAACAGATACAGCAAATTGATCAATGCTTGGCCGCGCGGCGTCTTCAGCTTCGGGTCGCGCGACAGGATCAGCGCGGCATCGTCGCGCGCCGCGGCCAAAAGCTTGCCGTGGAATTCGATACGGGCGATGTGGAAACCCGGCATGCCGCTCTGACGGGTGCCGAGCACATCGCCTTCGCCGCGGAGCTTGAGATCTTCCTCGGCGATACGGAAGCCGTCGTCGGTTTCGCGCAGGACGGCAAGGCGGGCCTTGGCGGTCGGGCCGAGCGGACCGCGATAGAGCAGAATGCATGTCGATTTCTCCGCGCCGCGGCCGATGCGGCCGCGCAATTGATGCAATTGCGCAAGCCCGAACCGCTCGGCATGCTCGATGACCATGATGCTCGCTTCGGGCACATCGACGCCGACTTCGATCACGGTGGTCGCAACAAGGACCCGGGTTTCGCCCGACGCAAAACGCTCCATGGCGCGATCCTTGTCGGCGCCGCGCATCCGGCCGTGGACGACGTCGCCGAGCGCGCCAAAGCGCTTTTGCAAGGCTTTGTAGCGCTCCTCCGCAGCCGCGAGATCGGTGCTTTCGGAGTCTTCGACCAGCGGACATACCCAATAGACGCGGCGGCCTTCGTCGATAGCGCGTGCGACACCGTCGATGATTTCATCGAGCCGCTCGAGCGGCACGGCGCGGGTGTCGATCTTTTGCCGGCCGGCGGGCTTCTCGCGCAGTTCTGAAACATCCATGTCGCCGAAAAATGTCAGTACCAACGTGCGCGGGATGGGTGTCGCGGTAAGCACCAACAAATCGACCGCTTCGCCCTTACGCGTCAGCGCCAGCCGCTGATGCACGCCGAAACGGTGCTGCTCGTCGACGATGGCGAGCGCCAGATCGTGGAACGCGACATTGTCTTGAAACAGCGCGTGGGTGCCGACGATAAGATCGATGTCGCCGGCGGCGAGCGCGGTCAGGATGTCCTCGCGCTCACGGCCACGCTCGCGCCCGGTGAGAATGGCGAGCCGGATGCCGGCGGCAGTGGCAAGCCGCGAAATGGTGGCATGATGTTGGCGCGCCAGGATCTCGGTTGGCGCCATCAATGCGGCCTGCCGGCCGGCTTCGATCATGGTAGCTGCGGCGATCAACGCGACAACGGTCTTGCCGGAGCCGACATCGCCATGCAGCAGTCGCAACATGCGCTGCGGCTGCGCCAGGTCGGCGACGATGTCGGTCACGGCGCGCTCCTGCGACGGCGTCAGCGCATAGGGAAGCGCGGCGATGATGCGCGCACGCAGCCGTCCCTCGGCGGCGCTGCCGCGTCCGGCACGAGTGCGCATATGGGCGCGCAACAATGCGAGCGCGAGCTGGCTCGCCAGAAGTTCGTCGTAAGCGAGCCGCGACCAGGCCGCGCCTTCCGGCGTGATATCCTCGGGCTGTTCCGGACGATGGATGGTGCGCAGCGCGTCGCTAAAATCTGGATACGCGTTGCGTAAAAGCCAGGCCTCGTCCTGCCATTCCGGCAGCACCGGCAGGCGCGCCAGCGCAAGATCCATGGCCTTGCGCACCTGGTTCGGGCCGAGGCCTTCCGTGAGCGGATAGATCGGATCAAGAAGCGGCAGACTGGCGAAGCCCTCGGCATCGACGACGCGGTCGGGATGCAGCATCTGCAGATGGCCGTCGTAGAAAGTCGCCGTGCCCGAGACATAGCGCAGCTCGCCCACGGGCAAGAGCTTTTCCAGGTAATCCTTGCGCGCGTTGAAATAGGTGATGGTGAGCGTGTTGGCGTCGTCGCTCGCCTCGAT
This sequence comes from Xanthobacteraceae bacterium, assembly GCA_049677525.1. GTDB lineage: Bacteria > Pseudomonadota > Alphaproteobacteria > Rhizobiales > Xanthobacteraceae > BOG-931. The sequence continues at coordinate 10,587 of JBAUCK010000467.1, read as the reverse complement.
ATTGTAGGGCGCGCGCGGCCGGTGCGGCGGCGGCGGGCGGTGCCGTTCGATGGTGACGGCAACCGTCGCGACTGTGTCGGGCTTGACCTCACTCAGCTTCGGCTGGTTGCGCCGGTCGACAAAGCCGGTCGGCAGGTGAAACAGCAGGTCGATGATATGCGGCGGCTCGCTATCGCGCCCGATCAGCCGGCCGAACAGCTTTTCGAGCTTTGGTCCAATGCCGGACAGCGCCGAGAGCGGCGCAAAAAGCGGATTGAGAATGTTCGGTCGCATCGAATCCCGCTGACAATTCCTGCGCGACTCTCTATATACCCCGTCGCCCGGCCGTCCGGGCTTTCGGCGTTTCGAGCGCGATCCGGAAAAGCGGGAACCGGGTTTCCGAAAAAGATCATGCTCAGACAAGAGGCCATCATGACGGAACGATCGAGCGAAGGGTTGGATGTGCGGCGGCGCAAGCTGTTGTTCCGCGCCTGGCGGCGCGGTGTGCGCGAAATGGACCTGATCGTCGGTCGTTTCGCCGATGTCTATATCGACAAATTCGACGAGCCGGCGCTCGACCATTTCGAGCGGCTGATCGAAGTGCCGAATACCGAGCTCTACGCCTGGGTCACCGGCGATGAAACAGGTCCGCCGGAGCACGACAATGCCGTGCTCCGACAGCTGATCGGCTTTCATGCCGGCTTAGATGCGCAAACTGGCACACGGAGCAGGGAAGGGCACTGACGGTGTCGTCGCGGAATTCATTGTTAGCTAAATCGCCTGCGGAGGCGCTCAAGCCGGGCCGCCCGGTCACGCTGTCCGGCATCGCCGACGGCGCCGAGGGCTTGGTCGTCGCGGACCTCGCCCGGGCCATCGCCTCCGGCAAGAACAGGCCGGCAATCAAGGTCGCGGTCGTTTGCCGCGATGGCCCGCGCATGGCGATGTTGTCGCGCGCGCTCGGCTTCTTTGCCCCCGACATCGAGGTCCTGGAATTCCCGGCCTGGGACTGCCTGCCTTACGACCGCGTCTCGCCGCATGCCGCGATCGTCGCGCAGCGCATGATGACTTTGGCGCGGCTTGCCCGCGTGCAGGGCCGCGAGCATCCGGCTGTCCTGCTCACCACTGTCAACGCCATTCTGCAGCGCGTGCCGGCGCGCGATCTCGTCGGCAAACAGGCGCTTTCGGCCGCGCCCGGCAACATGCTGCCGATGGCCGGTATCATCCAATGGCTCGATCTCAACGGCTTCAGCCGCACGCCGACGGTACGCGAAGCCGGCGACTATGCGGTGCGGGGCGGGATCGTCGATCTGTTCGCGCCCGGGATGGACGAGCCGGTGCGGCTCGATTTCGTCGGCGACACGCTGGAATCGATCCGCAGCTTCGATCCGGAGACCCAACGCACCAGCGTTGAATTGCGCGCGCTCGATCTTGTCCCGATGTCGGAGTTTCAGCTCACCTCGGACACGATCCGCCTGTTCCGCACCGGCTATGTCGCGGCCTTCGGCGCGGCGGCCCCTGACGACGTGCTTTACGACGCGGTGAGCGAAGGCCGCCGCCATGCCGGCATGGAGCACTGGCTGCCGCTGTTCCTCAAGAGCATGGACACGCTCTTCGACTATCTGCCGGCAACGCCGCTCGCCATCGAGCCGCTTGCCGAGGAGGCCGCCCACGAGCGGCTCGCACAGATCGCCGACTACTGTCAGGCACGCAAGGACACTATCGAACAGGCCGCCGGTGGCGCGCCTTATAAGCCCTTGCCGCCGGAACGGCTTTATCTTGCCGAGAACGAATGGCGCGGGCGGCTCGACGCATCGGCGCTGGCGCGGCTGACGCCGTTCGCGGCGCCTGAGGATTCTGCCGACGTCATCGCGATCGGGGCACATGCTGGGCACAATTTCACCGCTGAACGCTCGACGCCTGGCGCCAATGTGTTCGAGGCGGTGAGCAAGCATGTCGGCGCGCTGCAATCCTCCGGCAAGCGCGTCGTGATTGCGCTGTGGAGCGAAGGCTCGCGCGAGCGCATGGGCCATGTGCTCGCCGAGCACAAGCTCGTCAATCTCACGCCGGTCGCCGCCTGGCCCCAGGCGCTGGCGCTGCCGAAGCACGAGACGGCGCTGGCCATTCTCGGCCTCGAAAACGGCTTCGAGACTGCCGACGTCGCGCTCATTACCGAAGAAGACATTTTGGGCGAGCGGCTGGTGCGACCGCGCCGGCAATCCAAGCGCGCGGAGAATTTCATCGCCGAGGTGACGAGCCTCTCCGCCGGGGATCTTGTCGTTCACGTCGATCACGGTATCGGCCGCTTTGTCGGGTTGCGCGCTATCGAAGCCGCCGGCGCGCCGCACGACTGCCTCGAAATCCATTATGCCGGCGGCGACAAGCTGTTCCTGCCGGTCGAAAACATCGAACTCTTGTCGCGCTACGGCTCTGAAGAAGCCGGCGCCGAATTGGATCGTCTCGGCGGCACGGCGTGGCAATCGCGCAAGGCGCGAATGAAAAACCGTATCCGTGAGATCGCCGGCGAGCTCATCAAGATCGCCGCCGAGCGGCAGCTCAAGGAAGCCCCGCAGCTCGCGGTCGACGCCGGTCTTTACGACGAATTCAGCGCCCGCTTTCCCTACGAGGAAACCGACGACCAGCTTGCCGCCATCTCCGCCGTCATCAACGATCTGGGCTACGGCCGTCCGATGGACCGGCTTATCTGCGGCGATGTCGGCTTCGGCAAGACCGAAGTCGCGTTGCGGGCCGCCTTCATCGCCGCGATGAACGGCAAACAGGTCGCGGTCGTGGTGCCGACGACGCTGCTGTCGCGCCAGCACATGAGGACTTTTTCCGAAAGATTGCGCGACTATCCGATCCATATCGCGCAAGCGTCGCGACTGGTCTCGAGCACCGAGCTCGCCAAGACCAAAAAGGGCCTGACCGAGGGCACGATCGACATCGTCATCGGCACTCACGCGCTGCTCGGCAAGAGCATCAAATTCAAGGATCTCGGCCTGATTGTCGTCGACGAGGAGCAGCATTTCGGTGTCGCGCACAAGGAAAAGCTCAAGCAGCTCCGCTCCGAAGTGCACGTGCTCACGCTGACGGCAACGCCGATCCCGCGCACCTTGCAATTGGCGCTTTCCGGCGTGCGCGAAATGTCGATCATCGCCACCCCCCCGGTCGACCGCCTTGCAGTGCGCACTTTCGTGTCGCCGTTCGACCCTGTCGTGGTGCGCGAGGCGTTGTTGCGCGAGCGTTATCGCGGCGGCCAAGCGTTCTATGTCTGTCCGCGCATCGAGGACCTCGCCGACACCAAGGCGTTTCTTGACAAGACCGTGCCGGAAGTGCGCGTCGCCGTCGCCCACGGCCAGATGCCGCCGACCGTGCTCGAAGACATCATGGCAGCCTTCTATGACGGCAAATTCGACGTATTGCTCTCCACTACCATCGTCGAATCCGGCCTCGACATTCCGACTGCCAATACGCTGATCGTGCATCGCGCCGACATGTTCGGGCTTGCGCAGATCTATCAGCTGCGCGGCCGCGTCGGACGTGCAAAACTGCGCGCGTATGCGCTGCTGACGCTGCCGGCCAATCGCAAGATCACGCCGCAGGCCGAGCGCCGGCTCAAAGTGCTGCAGTCGCTCGACACGCTGGGCGCGGGCTTCCAGCTTGCTTCGCATGACCTCGATATCCGCGGCGCCGGCAATCTGCTCGGGGACGAACAGTCCGGCCACATCAAGGAAGTTGGCTACGAACTCTATCAGCAGATGCTGGAAGAGGCGGTGGCCTCGATGAAGGCCGGCATTTCAGCGCCGGTTGCCGACAAGTGGTCGCCGCAGATCGCCGTCGGCACGCCGGTGCTGATCCCCGAGGACTATGTCACCGACCTGCCAGTGCGGCTCGCGCTCTACCGCAGGCTTTCAGAGATCGAGAACGACCGCGATATCGACGCCTTCGGCGCCGAACTGGTCGACCGCTTCGGCCCGTTGCCGGAAGAGGTCAAATATCTTCTGCAAATTGTCGGCATCAAAGCACTGTGCCGCCGGGCCAACGTGGAAAAGATCGAGGTCGGCCCGAAAGGCGCTGTGCTGTCGTTCCGCGACAACACCTTCGCCAATCCCGAAGGTCTCATCGGCTATATCAATAAGCACGCCGTCGGCGCCAAGGTGCGGCCGGATATGAAGGTCGTATTTTTCGACGAATGGGACACCGCCGACGAGCGCATCAAAGGCGCCGAGGAAATCTTGCGCGTACTCGCTACCATCGCAGAGAAAGGCGGCAAGGCGGCACGATGCCCGGCGTCAGGTTGACGAAGCGTCGACGATGACGACGACGGTTATCATGAACATCGCGAAGGCGATGGCTGCACAAAGCAGCCAGGGTGTCGTGCGTCGCACGCGAAAGCCGATCAACGCGATGATCAGCAACGCCGCGGCTATCAGTTCGGCAATCAGCGCCGCGCCTTTAATCGTCAGCATGAAATACAATTGGGGACGCGGAACGCCGGCGGCGAGACGCCCCATTTGTCGGGGTGCGGATTAAATCGCGGTAACTTTGCAGGCCCCGGAAACTGATCCGGGGCCTGCGGTCATGTTGGCCAAACTTATTTTGGCGACATTGCGCGCTCTTATTTGCTGTCCGGCTTGTAATAGTCACCCTGCTGCAGTCGTTGTTCTTGGCCAGGGCTCAGCCGTTGCGGAGCCGTTTGGCCCGGGGCGTAGTAGTCACCCTGTTGTATTCTTTGTTGCTGCGCCGGACTGAGCTGCTGCGGGCTCGCCTGGCCGGGAGCGTAATAGTCTCCCTGCTTGGGACTTTGCGCCTGAAGCGGCGCCGCGAAGGACAGAAGAAGCAGCGAGGCCAGAGATAATTTTGTAGTTATATTCATCTCAAACTCTCCCTTGTTTATGCCGTTGCCGGCGAGGATGCGGACCGCATTCGGAACGTGAGCATGACTGGGCCGGTTCCTGGCAAGCGGGTTTTGCGTCTGCGCCAATGAAATTTCGCGCTGTGCTTTTGATTTGATTTCTATGGTTCTATCGAATCCGGCTGCGCGGAATCAGCGCAGAGCCCGGTTCGGCGCTGCGACGTTCGCGGCGATCGACTTCGCATCTGCAATGTCGGTCTGAAGCGCTGTCGCGCGCCCCGAAACGATAGCTGGACTCTCGGCCTGGCCTAGGCCCGTAGCCGCGCCTGCCGTCCAGCGGTCCGCTCAATGGCGCTGGCGAGATATTCCGGCGATTGCGCGCCAGTGACGATCACACTGCCGCCAAAAATGAAACAGGGCACGCCGTCGATGCCGGCTTCCTTGGCGGAATTGGCATCGCCTTGGATGCGGTCGACTTCGGCGTCGCTGGCGAGAAGTCGGCGCACCAGGTCACGGTCCATGCCGCAATCGACGACCGCCTGGATCAGCACTTTGGCGTCGCTCAAATCGGCGCCCTCGGCGAAGTAGAGTTCCATCAGCCGCTGCTTGACTTGACCGGGATCGGTAGCGCTGCGCGACCATAGGATGAGACGATGGCAATCGAGCGTATTGGGCTGGCGGCTGATCTTGCCGGAATTATAGACGAGGCCTTCCAGGGCAGCGGCGGACGCGATGCGCTCGGCAATCACCGCGTAGCGCTCGACCGAGCCGAATTTGGTTTCCAGATAAGTCTGCCGGTCGATGCCTTCGCGTGGAATCCATGGATTGAGGAAATAAGCGCGCCAATTGATGCTGACGTTCACGTCCGGCGTCAGCGCGATTGCCTCTTCAAGCCGGCGCTTGCCGATATAGCACCACGGGCAAACAACGTCGGAGACCACATCGATATGTACGGACGGCATGTCACTTGAGGATTCCATGGCGACGCCCTCGATTCGATGCCTCTGTCATCTTAACGCACGGCACATGTTAGCGCAGGGTAGATGGCCCGGAATACCTAGTCCAGGATACCTGGCCGGTAAAACTCGCCCGCGAAACGGCCCTTTCTGTGGCGCGCGGTTTAGACCGCCGCAACCTCGCCGACCACGCGTGAGATCAAAGAGTCGACGCTGTCGGTCGATTTTAAGGTCGCAAGCGTCACCGCCGCGTCGATTTTGCCAGGCCTGCGATCGGGCGCCAGCATGGTATTTTTCAGAATGCTGGCGATCCGCCGCGCGACGACGTGGGCGGCGCGCAGGTCGGTCTCGGTGAACACCGCGAAAATCGAATTGTCAGCTTCGCGGCAAGCAAAATCTACTTGCCGCATCAGCCGGCTGACCAGCCGCGCCGCATCGAGGCTCGTGCGGCGATCGCCGCCGCCGAAGGAAAAGCGTGCGATGGTCAGCCCGACGCCGCGCTTCTCGGCATCGCCCACGGCGCGATTGAGGTCGCGCCAGAATGCCTCGTGGCCGAGAAGCCCAGTATCGGGATCGATCATGCCTTTGGCGTCGAGCGATTTGAGCATGCGCTTGAGCCGTTCGCCGAAGGCGTGCTGGCGCACATAGGGCAGAAAGCGCTCGACCAAACGGTTCGACCCCTCGGAAATTCGGTCGAGATTGGGAAGGTGCGCCGCGAAAGGCCCGATGATGCCGGGATGGCTGCCGAGCACGATCACCGGCAGATCGCCAAAGCGCACATCTTCGGCAAGCACCGTGAGCAAGGCTTCGACGACGCGCGGGCCGAAGCCGTCCCCGATCACGAGGCCGTCGATGTCGCGGACATTCAGCGCGCGCGCTGCACTCTCGACGCTGAGCGCGCCGACCAGGCCGACTTGCTCGCCGACCGCGACCGAAAGCGCGGGATAGGTGCGCCCGCGTCCGGCCACCAGCACGGTCGCGTCGTCGAGCGGATCGTTGATCGGAAGCTCGGGAACTTGCTCGCTACGGGAGGCCAGCGTGCCGATGCGGCGCATGACCGTGCTGTGCAGCGTGCGAATACGAAGCGCCGCGGTCAGCCGACGGACGATGCGCTCCGGCGCCATCGCAGTTGGGATCGTCAGCGCGTCGGCGATGAGGCAAGCGCTGTCGTCGCGGCTGCGGGCGAGAACCGGCATGTAGAAACCGCTGCCTTTGATGTGGTGCGCGTCGAGCGCCGCGGCGACGGAGTCCGCGCGCGATCGATCGGGGCACGGTTCGGCGACAACGCCTTCCGGCTCGATTGAAGTGAGAGCCGCCGGCGCGTCGCACCAGCCGGTCTCGACGACCGGATAGGCGCCAGCCTTGCGCAACGCCTCGACAACGTCCGGCGCCGAGCTATCGGCAATAACGGCAAACGGACCTTGCAGCGCCATGTGGATTGAACAACATCCGGACTGGACGACCTGTGGACTCAAAGACCGCGGGAGGCGCGCGAGCTTTGTCAGATTCAGCCTGCGACCATGCCAAAGGGCTCTTAATACGGCGTCAACATCGGCGCTCAGTTTGCTGTCAATGTCGGCAACGTGCTCGGCTCAGCCGGCGGCCACAGCCTTGTGGAATTGCTGTTCGCCGTGGTCCGCGAAGGCAGCCGCCACGAGCGGATTGAGCCCGTAGGCGTTGAGCGCGATCTGCATGGCGGCGCAGTCGCTTGCGGTGCCGATCAGGCGATGACCGATCAGCGGATCCAGTTCGGCGGTGGTCGCCCCGGCATTGATCCGTGCGATAAGGTTGAAAGTGGCCTTCGGACAAGACGCACATCCCGCCCGCGAGCAATTCGAGATGACGGCGCGCGACCGGCACAGGTCCGTCCTCGCCGATTTCGAAGCTGATCACGGCAAGATGCGCGGCGGCATTACCGTCGCGGGCGAGCAACGGGATCAGATCGAGCTTCTCGATCGTGAACAGGTCGTCGAGCGGCACGACGCCGTCGTAACGATTTTCGCCGAAGCCGCACACATAGCGGATTGACAACACGTCTGCCGCAACACGGGCGGCGAGACGGCAATGTTCGAAATTGCCGACCCGCCTGCAGGTGATCAGCGCCTTGGCGCCTACCCGCGCCATCGCCGCGACCGCGTCGGCGCTTCGCCACAATAGTGGCATCGGTGCTGCGATCATGCCCGCGCGCAGCACGCCGAGAATAGTCAGGATGTTCTCGGCAATGTTAGGCAATTGAATGCCGACGATGGTATCGATCGGCAAACCCATGCGGGCTAAGCGTCCGGCGATCGCCGACACCATGCGGTCAGCCTCGGCAAAGGTCAGGCGTCGCGGCGGCCCATCGGTGAACCATTCGCGGTTCGGCGCGTCGACAAGCGCAACGGCATCCGGCCGGCGCGCCGCAACATGGCGAAACAACTCGTGGATGGAGATGCGGCTGCCGTGATGCGGCGCGGGCTGCGTGTCGCCGAGAATCATTGCAGCGCCTGTGCGGGCTCACGCCACCAGGTTTCCGGCAGATAGCCGGACAGCGAGGTGTGCGCCGGGTGCGAAATCGCGGCCCAGCGCGCCACCCATTGATCGGGCAGATAGAACAGCGGCACGACGTAAGACCCCGAGATCAGAACGCGGTCGAGCGCGCGCACGGCGGCGACGAAATCAGGGCGCTGCCGCGCCTGCAATATGGCCGCGATCATGGCATCGACCGCGGCGCTGCGCACGCCCATATAGTTGCGCGTGCCTTGTTGATCGGCCGCGGCCGAGCCCCAATAGAACGCCTGTTCGTTGCCGGGCGACAGCGATTGCTCCCAGCGATATTCGGTCATGTCGAATTCAAAGGATGCCAGACGCTGGTCGTATTGCACGGCGTCGACGAGGCGCACCTGCGCCGTGATGCCGGCGCGCGACAATTGGTTGGCAAAGGCGAGCGCCAGGCGTTCCTCGTCGCGCGTGGTCACCATGATCTCGAAGGCGAACGGCTCGCCGGTCGCGCGGTTGCGCAGCGTCGTGCCTTTGAGCTCGTAGCCTGCGGCTTTGAACAATTCGAGCGCCTGGCGCAGCGTATCGCGGTCGCGGTCCGAACCGTCGGTCACCGGCGGTGACCAGGTGCCGTCGAGAACATCAGGCCGCACGGCGTCAGGGTAGGGCGCAAGCAGCGCGCGCTCGCGCGTATCGGCCGGGCGATGATAGGCGGACAATTCGGAATCATCGAAGAAGCTTGCACTGCGCTTATAGAGATTGAAGAAGAAATTGCGGTTGATCCATTGAAAGTCGAACAAGAGCGCGATCGCCTGCCGCACACGGATATCGGCAAAGATCGGCCGCCGCGTATTGAAAACGTAATCGGAGGCGAATTTCGGCAACCCGTTCGGAATGGTTTCCTTGATCACGCGGCCGTCGCGCGCGGCGGGGAAACCGTAGCCGGTCTGCCAGCGCGTCGGATCGGTTTCGCTGCGCACGTCATAGAGCCCGGCTTTGAAGGCTTCGAAATAAGCATTGCCGTCGCGGTAAAAGTCGAAGCGCACGGTGTCGAAATTCCACAGCCCGCGATTGATCGGAAGATTTTGGCCCCAATAATTCGGATTGCGTTTCAAGCTCACGCTTTTGCCGACATCGACTTTGTCCACCGTATAGGGCCCGCTACCGATGGGCTTGGCCAAAGTCGACTTCTCGAAATTCGCCACGTCGACGGCATGCTTCGGCAGCACCGGCATAAGGCCCAGGATCAGCGGCAATTCGCGATCGCTGCCGTTGGCAAAATCGAACCGCACGGTGAGCGGATCGAGGATCTCGGCCTTGGCAACCTTGGAATAGTAGATGCGGTGATTGGGCCGGCCGTGATCGCGTAAGAGCTGCCAGGAAAAGACGATATCGTCCGCCGTAACCGGAGCGCCATCGGAAAAACGCGCGGCCGGATTGAGCGCGAACGTCACATGGGTGCGCGCGTCATCGGTCTCGACCGTGCGGGCCAATAGTCCGTAAAGCGAGAACGGTTCGTCATAGTCCCGCGCCAGCAGACTTTCGACCACATAGCCGCGGATCGCCTGCACGGCGAGGCCCTGGACGACGAAGGGGTTGAGACTGTCGAAAGTGCCGAGCACGCCTTCGATGATGGTACCGCCTTTGGGCGCGTCGGGATTGGTATAGGGCAGCGCAACGAAGTCGTCGGGAAGCGCCGGAGCTCCGTGCATGGCGATTGCCGGCATCGCCAACGCTGGCATCGTACTGGCAGGCTTGACGATCGCGTCGGCCGCTTCGGCGGCCGCCTGCGGCACCACGGCGAGCAGCGCCAGCGTGCCGGACAGGACGGCCCACACGCCAAAGCCGGCGCAAGCGGTTCGCGAGGCTCTCATCGGCAGTAAAAAAGCATATCCACGATTCGGGTGACGCCGCCGACTGTAGCACGGCAAGGGTGGCCTGAGCCTTCGGCGGTGGTATTGGGCGCCTTATCGCACGGTTCCTCTAATCGGACTTTATTGAGCGCCACATTTGCGCTATGGGGCCGGGCCGCAGGTTCGTAGGTGTCACTTTGTTGCCTTAATATGCGTCGATTGACCGTCGCCTGGGGGACGGCGCGGCGACAGACATGTCGGGTGTGCCCGACATCAACTCACTGAATACGCCAATCTGACCACGGAAATCGCGATCCAGCTGGGTTTCAGGTCGGTTTCCGGGTGGCAGGACGAAAGAGGAAATTTCATGAACTATCGGAACGCGTCGGCGCCGGCACGGCCGGTGACCCGCACGCTCGCTGCCATCAGCAGGACGATTGGCCAGACCGCGATCTTGACAGTTGCGCTC
>JBAUCK010000466.1:0-3939 GCA_049677525.1 Xanthobacteraceae bacterium | reverse complement strand
CTGACCGAATTCGTCGTTCTTCTGGAGCGGAGGCTTTCGCGTTGGCGTATCTCTGAAAGGGATCGTTTTTAGATTTTGAAGTTATTCCAATGAGTGTTGACCGGATGGTCAATCAAGGTTAGAAAGTACTTAAGATTTGGTCTTCCCAGCGCTATCGCGGCGGACGCCCAGGCGATGAAATTACCGGCCTTCGAATACGCCTGTCCGACGACGATTTCTGAGGCTGTCGCGCTCTTGGCGATACATGATGGTGAGGCGAAGCCACTTGCCGGCGGCCAAAGTCTGGTGCCGATGATGGCCTTTCGGGTTGCCTCGCCGTCACTTCTCGTCGATCTACGCAGGCTCATCGAATTGCGGGAGATCAAGATCGCCGATGACGGCGTCAGGCTTGGCGCAATGACGCGCTGGTGCGACATCCTCGACGACTCGAGATTGGGCAGCGCACACCCGCTGTTGGTGGCTGCAGTCGAGCACGTTGCGCATGATCAGATTCGCAATCGTGGCACGGTTGGCGGCAGTGTCGCCCACGCTGATCCTGCTGCCGAATTGCCCGGTATTGTCGTGACTTGCGAGGCAACTATCGTTGCTGTCGGCAAAGCCGGCATGCGTTCTATCGCAGCCGTGGATTTCTTTGTGGGTCCTTTGATGACTGCTTTAAATCCCGACGAAATCATCACCGAAATTCGCTTCCCGGCTTGGCCCTCGCAGCGCCGCTTTGGTTTTTCGGAGTTTTCCCGCCGTCGGGGCGACTTCGCGCTAGCCGCCGCGGCGCTGTTTTATGATGAAGATGGCGTAGGTCGGGCGTGCAACGCCCATGTCGGTGTTATCGGCGTCGGTGACCGACCGCTCCGGCTGACCGCGGTGGAAGATTGTATTAACGGCAAGGAGATCGACGCGGCGATTATTGCGAAAGCCGAAGCAGCGGCGTCGGTCGCCGTTGAACCGGCGGACGATATCCACGCCAGCGGCGCCTACCGCAAGGCATTGGCTGGGGTCATGGTCGAGCGGGCGTTAAAGAACGCAATGACCTGAGGGGTCCTCAATCCATGTTAGTACGATTTGAAGTCAATGGTAATCAGGTCGAGGTGGAGGTTGAGCCTCGATTGACGCTTGCGGACTGCCTCCGTCATCAGTTGCGCCTGACTGGCACACACGTGGGATGCGAGCACGGGGTGTGCGGCGCGTGCACCGTACTCGTCGACGGTGCGGCGGTGCGTTCGTGCCTGATTCTTACCGTTCAAGCCGAGGGTACGAAAGTCGTTACGGTCGAAGGTCTCTCGCTCGAAGAGGGCCTCACGCCGTTGCAAGCGTCTTTCCGGAAGCATCACGCGTTGCAATGCGGCTTCTGTACGCCTGGAATGATTACAACAGCTCACGCATTGTTAAGTAAAGAGCCCGACTGTGACGCCGACCGCGTGCGCGACGCTCTCTCCGGCAATCTCTGTCGGTGCACGGGCTATATCTCAATCGTTGAAGCGGTGCTCGATGCGCGCTCCGCGTATATGGGGAAATGAACGGCGCATCGCCCTTGGTGACGCCGAAACAGAACTCAAGAATGCGCCTTATATTCGACGTGAGAGCTTCAGCAATCAACAGGAGGAAAGCATGAGTGTCGCCCGTCATCCGCGTTCAAAAGAACTTGAGAACGTTCCTATCGAAGATATTATGAAAAAATATGTCGGCCGCTTCAAAGAAAAGAAATCGGATTGGGCAGCTTTTGAAGACGCCAAGATTGAGGGCTTCAAGCGCGCGCAACACCGTTTCATCGGTGCGGGTGGGTCTGGAAAGCATGATGATCCGACCGTAATCCCAGCGGGGAATTTCACACTGTCGATTATGTACGTTGAGCCGGGCCAAGGTAACGCTGCACATACGCACGAAGTTGAGGAGTGCTTTTTCGTCCTCCAGGGTTATCTGGATGTCTTTGTTGAGGACGAAAGCGGGAAACGTCTTACGACTCGGCTTGGGCCTTGGGAATGTTTGTCGTGTCCAGCGGGTGTCATCCATGGTTATCAAAACGACTCGTTGGAAGCGGTTTACTTTCAGGTAATGCTTGGCCGCGGCAGGCCAGAGACCATGGGTTATTCCGACGAAAATCTATTTAAACGTAAGGATGCCCACTTAAGCGCGGTATCAAGATGATATGGACTTTTGGATCACGAAAAGCGTCCGTGTACCATCCATCGGCGCCGCGCTTTTTATTGCAGAGCTTCGCGCGTCTGATTTTGTTGGCTGTCGCGGCACCACTGATCGCGAGCGTGGCACCAGTGCTGGCGGAAGAGGCTTGGCCCCAGCACCTAGTCACGATCGTCGTGCCGTTTCAAGCCGGTGGGTCGGCGGATCTGCTTGCACGCATCGCTGCGCAGCAATTGCAGGCCGAACTTGGCACGCCGTTCGTGGTGGAAAATCGTTCTGGAGCTGGCGGTAGCGTCGGCACGAACTACGTGGCGAAGGCCGACCCCGACGGCTATACATTCTTGCTTGGGACGTTTAGCGGAATCGTCCTCAATGCGCTCGTCTATAGCAACTTACCCTATAATGCCGAACGCGATTTGCGGCCCGTCGCGCTTCTGGTGCGGATGCCGAATCTGCTCGTTGTCAATCAAAAGGTCCCTGCTAAGACCGTTCCGGAACTAATCGATTACATCAAGGCCAATGACGGAAAGCTCAATTACGGTTCGTCCGGTGTAGGTACGTCCTCGCATCTTTCCGTAATCTTGCTCGGGCTAGCGACCGGCACGCACATGACCCATGTGCCGTTCCGCAGTACAACGGATGAAGTGACGAGTCTGATTAATGGCAGCATCGATCTCGCCATCGACAGCATGACGACGCTGTGGCCGCAGGCGCAGTCCGGCGCCATCCGCGCGCTCGCGGTCAGTACAGCGACCCGCAGCGTCAGCGCGCCGGATTTGCCGGCGATCGCCGAGACAATCAAGGGATATGCGGTTCCGTCGTGGCAAGGTTTATTCGCTCCGGCTGGGACGCCAAAACCAATCATCGACAAAGTCGCCGCCGCGTTGGAGCAAAGCTTCGAGAAACCCGATGTCGTTGACGCACTGACGAAGTTAGGCGGAGACCCTGCACTGATGGGCCCCGATGAGTTCGGCGCCTATATCAAGGAGGAATCGCCAAAATGGCGGGATGCCGTAAGTGCGGCAGGCGTGCACATCGATTGATGCCGTGCGACTGGAAAAATTAGCAGAGCGCCGATCGGGTTCATGCGCTGGACAATTGGGAGGCGTCGATCTTCATATGAATGTGCCGGATCACCGCACGACAAACCTACTCGTCGGCAGCCCGATTGAACGTATCGAGGATCTACGCTTTCTTACCGGGCGTGGACAATATGTCGACGATTTGGTCAGCGACCGGATGTTGTACGCGGTAGTTCTGCGCAGTTCCGTTGCGCATGGACTTATTCGCGCGATTGATGTGACGGCGGCCCGCGCGCGGCCGGGAGTCCATGCGGTGATTACCGCCGCCGATATCGGCAACGTTCCGACCATCCCGTTACGCCAAGAACCGCTGCCGGAACTCAAGCGTTACGAGCAACCCATCATCGCATCCGACAAGGTGCGCTATGTTGGCGAGCCGATCGCGCTCGTGATCGCCGACACCGTCGCTCTGGCTGAAGATGCTTTGGAGGTTATTGTCGTCGATATAGAATCTTTGCCCGTGGTGGCCACGCGCGATGCCGCCCGCCAGGATGAGATTCTTCTATTCGAAGGCGCGGGCAGTAATATTGCGAGCAAGATCACTGCCGTGCGCGGCGACGCTGATGCCGCTTTTAGGGAGGCGTCCTATACGCGGCGCGAGCGATTCCGCGTGCAGCGGCACTCAGCAGTTCCGATGGAGCCCCGCGGACTTTTAGCCGATTGGGACGCGCAACATCGGCTCATAACTGTCCGCGGCGCGGCCAAGGTCCCCTTTACCAAC
>JBAUCK010000465.1:0-1987 GCA_049677525.1 Xanthobacteraceae bacterium | reverse complement strand
GCGTCCGCCAAGCGACTTGCGGGGCGAACGGATAGAAGGAATGTTGGCCGCATGAAAGTGCGCGATGTCATCCGCCTCATCGAACGAGATGGCTGGTTCCCGGTTGCCACGCGAGGCTCGCATCGGCAATACAAGCATCCGACAAAGCCCGGCCGTTTACAGTTGCCGGAAAGCCGTCCAACGACATGGCGCCGGGTACGCTTAACAGCGTGCTCAAGCAGGCCGGACTGAAGGAGCAGAAGTAATGCGCTACGCGGTGGTGATCGAAAAGGCCGGCAGCAACTATTCCGCCTACGTGCCGGACCTGCCCGGCTGCGTCGCGACTGCGGCGACGGTCTCTGAAGTGGAATCGGAAATCCGCGAGGCAATCCGATTTCACATCGACGGGCTCAAAGCGGACGGCGCGGCCGTGCCTGAACCCACAAGCATTGCGGAATATGTAGAGGCATAGTGCGCCGCAAAGGCCAGTACATCCGCATGAAATAACGCAGGAGATGCGGCGTTTATAACGATGAGCCGGCGCCAACCAGGAGACTGGTCATGAGGTATTGTCTCGCTACGCCAAGACTCTTTCGATCACTCCTTCTCTCCGCGCTAAGCCTGTTCGCCGCTTGGGCAGCGACCGGCACCAGCGCGAAGGCACAAGACTATCCGTGGTGCGCCAACTACACCAAAGGCTCGACGAGCTGCAGCTTCGTCACCTTCGAGCAATGCATGGCCGACGTAAGCGGCATCGGCGGCTTCTGCGAGCGCAATACGCTGTACCACCCGACCACCGCGCCAGCGCGGCAAAAGCCGCGCGCTTCGTCCGGGGTGAATTGAAGCTTAAGATCCTCCCACACTCCCCCGTAGGGGGAGCACCCATAGCCTTGATTGAGCGAAGCAAAATCCGAGAGAAAATTTACGCGGCTTCCAGCCGCGCTAGTTCCGTCTCAAATTCAAAACGCAATTGCGCGCCCTCCTCTTCCGGCAGCCAATTGGTCATCTGCGGAAAGATGGTGCGATAGAGCGTGACACGCCTCGGCTCCCACGACATCCTCTGCGCCGCCCGCGCCTCGGCGAGAATCTTGTACAGATCGGAGCGAACCTGGTCGGGATCGGCGCGATACACGGGTGTCGGCTGATCCTCGAAGAGATCATCCTGGTCGTCCTGGCCGAAAAGATCGCCCTGGCGGGAAGAGGTCATGTCACGCGCGGTTCCATTGTCGAATCAGATGGAATCATGCGCGATCTTGCGGGCCGACGCGAGCGAGGTGTCCGACTTGTCCCCCAGCCCACGGGCCTTCTCGTTAGGCCTTGATTTTGCTTTTGCCTTTGGGAGTGCCCGATTTTTCGTCCGGCATCGCCAATGCGCCTGCGTCGCGGAGTTCGTCGACGCTGCACAGCGGGCCGGAGCAGATGCGGTTCAACAGGTCTGCTTGCCTCGGCTCCGGAGCAATGAGCCGGCCGAGGACATTCAGCAAATCCAGCAAGTGGGTCGTATACTCGGGCAGCCAATGATCGGGCTGAATTGAATCAAGTGGCGATGGCGGTCGCCGATCACCGATGACGGGCCGGCTGCGATCGCGCCGGCGATAGCTGAACCAGTGCCAAAGCACCTGCTTGCCGGAAACCTCTAGGCCCACATTTCCGGCGTGACATTCTCGATATAGCCCTTACCAACTTTTAGCCGCCGCGTTGCTGGATCGTAGTCCATCGCGTCGGGAAGCGGCGGCTCGGGCGTAGACGGAATCTCACCAGAGGCCGAAATGTGCGGCGCGCTTTCTTTCAGCAGGCGCGGAGCCTTCTTTGGTCGATCCGCAGCCGGATCGGTAAAGCGCTCACCGTAGCAATGCAGCCAAATCACTTCAGTGCCGAGCGTGACGCCTTCGGCGAACAGCTTTGCATCCGCTGTCAAAGGGACGCGTAAGCCGGGGCGAATGAGATCGGATTTGAAACCTTCGTGAAGGCTGGCTGGGCCATGACAGCGGCAAGATACGCCATAACG
>JBAUCK010000464.1:0-1896 GCA_049677525.1 Xanthobacteraceae bacterium | reverse complement strand
GTTGATGATGGTTGCACGGGTTAGATCAAAATCGGATGTTGTGCCAGTACAGCGTGGCGCACCGACGAAGTATGACCCGAAGTTTGTCAAGACTGCTAAATTCCTGGCCATGCATGGTGCAACCTTGAACGAGATTGCCAATTGTTTTGAGATTTCGACCAGGACGTTGAACCATTGGCTCAATCAATATCCTGACTTACGCGCCGCTGTGGACGCAGGTAATGACGTGTTTAACCCCCGTGTTGAAAGAGCATTGGCCGAGCGCGCTATTGGCTTTTATGCTGACGAGTTCGGGTGGAAATGTAATGAGAAGAGCGGTGAGCGAGAGCTGGTGGTGACTGGGCGTAAGTATTATCCGCCAGATGTTAGGGCAATCATCTTTTACCTCAAGAATAAGGTGCCGCATGAGTACCGCCGACGAGGTAATTCTTGGTAGCGCTGCGTAATCACTTTCCGGGTCGGATATAGGCTCTGTCCAATATAATATTTGTAAGAGAGCTTTGGCACGTTTCAAGCTACTAGGGCCGCTTTGCACTGGCCCAAGGGGAACCAATTCGTAATGCGCTTCATAATCGCTATAATAAGTATACTACCCTTGGCGGCATGTGGGGGGCGGATGCTGCCCGGTAATATTTATTCAGCAGACGGGAAAATCCTGCAGTTTGAAATAGAAACATCCCACGGCAGTGGTGCTGTAAAAGCCAGCGATACGTCCACAGGAGAGGAATTTTCGGGAACATATGTAGGAATTATGTCCAGCGCCACGCGCACCTCCTCCGCTGTTATATCGGGAGGCGTCACCGCGTCGGGATTCGGAGTTGATTCCATTAGCTCAAACATCGCCAACGCAACCGCATTTTTGAAAGGCGATAAAGGAACGATGCTCAATTGCGCAATGCAAATTCAAGCATCTGTTGTTTCCCCGCACGGAATTGGTGGATGCACTGACAATTCCGGCCAGAAATATAGGCTTCAGTTCTAATACGTACGATCAAAGAGGAATCGGCCAAGACTGGCATCCGAGCCCATTTTTCATCCAATCCTAATTTCCCCTCGAAGAGCCAACACGCGGCGATTTGCTTACCGTCCTTGCCGAACGGTATTCGGGCGGCGGCCGGTGTCAAATTTGGCTTAGCCGCGGCGCGTTTCCCAAAATGGCGCACATGCGCCAGTTGATTGTCGCCCGGCGCTATCAGGGGCAGGGATGACGTTGGCCGTCGGTGCCAAGATAGGTTCCGCTATGCGTATCATATGACCGGTAGCGCTGCATGCAGTAGGACACAGGGTCTCCAGCGGATTGACTGGAAGCGCCAGGGGGCGGGGGATAGCCGCCAGGAGGGCCGGCGACCGGCGGAGGATAGCCATAGCCAGGTGGCGGAGCTGCATAAGCAGGATAGCCGTAAGCGGGAGCCGGATAATAGGGTCCTGGGTAATACGGACCGTAGGCGGACGCAGCAACGGCACTGCCGACGACCGCGCCAGCGACCACACCGGCGGCAACCGGAGCACCCCAACCCCAGCCGCCTCCCCAACCACGGCGCCACTGAACCTGTTCGACGGCGGGCGGCGCAGCATTCTTGATCGTCAGCGGGTCGAGCATCGGCAGGGCCGACGCAACGTTTGGTAAAGAGGCAATCCCGGCGCAAAGCGACGCCGCGACGACAAATTTCCGTACGGGGTTTAGCATGCTCGTTCTCCACTTTCCGTTCAGTCGCCGTAACCCATCATCGTGGCGACGGTGAGGTCGCCCGAAGGTAGAAGGGTGCTGGCGTTGCGGGAGAGGTGGCCAAACTAACGCACCGTTAGGTGCTCATTCGGCAACCTTCGGGACCACGAGAGGGGGATTAGGAACGCATCCACTTTTGAGGGTAAGGCAGACATTGGCCGGATTTAGGG
>JBAUCK010000463.1:0-1595 GCA_049677525.1 Xanthobacteraceae bacterium | reverse complement strand
TGCGGCATGATCACGCGATCGACGGTGCCGTCGGATTTGAGCACGATCTTGCGCTCGGGAAGATCGAGGTCGAGCGGGCTTCGCTCCGCGCGCGCGTGCAACACGGCGCGGTAAGCGGCATAGAGCGGCCGCAGAATTTTATCCGCAATCGCTTCGGTGTCTTCGTCGGCACGGCCCGAGACCGCAAGCTGCGCCTGCTCGTAGTGCAATTTCGCGATGGAGCGGATCATCACCCGATGAAAGGTGTGCCAGCGCTTTCTGCCGTCGCGTCCGATCACCATGCGCACGGCAAGCGCCGGGCGATCTTCGTTCGGCCGCAGCGAGCAAAGATCGTTGGAAATGCGCTCCGGCAGCATCGGCACCACGCGGTCGGGGAAATAGGCCGAGTTGCCGCGCTTCACCGCCTCGCGGTCGAGCGGCGTACCGGGCCGCACGTAACAGGCGACGTCGGCGATGGCGACGGTGACGATATGGCCGCCGGCATTTTTCGGATCGGGATCGGGAATGCCATGCACGGCGTCGTCATGATCCTTGGCGTCGGACGGATCGATGGTGACGAAGGGCACATGACGCCAGTCCTCGCGGCCCGCCATGGTCGCTGCGCGCGCTGAGGTGGCCTCGTCGAGCACCGCGGGTGAAAACACATGCGGAATGTCATGGGCATGGATGGCGATGAGGCTGACGGCGCGCTCGCTCTTGATCGAGCCGAGCCGCTCGACCACGGTGCCGGCAGGCAGGCCGAATTTGCCTTGGCGCGCGACATCAACCGCAACGAGGTCACCGTCGGTCGCGCCGGCCGTCGCGCCGGGCGCGATGCCAAGCTCGCGGCCGAGCTGCTTTTTGTCGATCGGCACTAGCCGGCCGCCGCCCGACGGCAGCGCGCGGAAGATGCCGAGCGTGCGATGCTTGGCGCGGTCGATCAGTTTGATGACACGGCCGGTGAATTCATCGTCGTCCGAGCGCTCGATGCGGATCAGCGCGCGGTCGCCTACACCGCCGGCCTCGCCGGGCCGCGCCCGGCGCGGCGTGACGATATGGATGACGGGTGGCGCGCCATGCGCCTGCTCGTCCCATTCGGTCGGCCGCGCCAGGAATTCGCCGTCGCTGTCGCGACCGGTTATGTCGGCGAGGACGACCGGTGGCAGCGAGCCGGCGTGATGCAGCCGCTTGCGGCGCCGGTCGATGCTTCCTTCGTCGGCAAGCTCGCGCAGCATGCGATTGAGCACGGCGCGGTCGGCATTCTTGGCGCCGAAGACCTTGGCGATCTCGCGCGGCGACACCTGACCGCTGCGCTCGCGGATGAATGCGATCAGTTCGTCGCGGGAAGGAAGGCGATTGGAGGGAACGCGTGTCATGCACGTGTCATGCGCGTATCATGGGCGTGTCCGGGATCCAGAGATGGTCCCGCTCGGCATGATCCCGAAAAGTGGAAACCGGTTTTCGGAATAGATCATGCTCAAATGAAATATCTAGACCCTGTTCCGACCGACTCCGGTTGGAACAGGGTCTTTAGAGCGCCATTCTGGGCCAGGAACGCATCGTCGCAAAGTTACTCGGCAGCTTGTTGCGTCTTCTTGCGGGTCTTGGCTGTGGAC
>JBAUCK010000462.1:0-4363 GCA_049677525.1 Xanthobacteraceae bacterium | reverse complement strand
GTTACCGGAATATTGGCGGGCCGCCGCCGGCTCCACTCGCAAGGGCAAATCAAGCCGTCGCGTTAGCGCGCCGAGCGGTGCGCTGCTGCCGTGTTCACCCAAGGCGCCGAGTTGATCGCGAACGATTTAAAACCCGCGAACATTCCGTAATCTGTCAATATGCGAATGTATGCCGCGAGCAACAGTTCGCGACTTCATATTAGTCGTTCGACATCAGCGCCACCGACTAGGCGCGCCGGCGTACTTAACGTTCTTGGCTTCGTGGGCCAGCGATTTCTTGACCGACGGTCGATGTCGATGGCGGCCGAGCCGTGCACTAGCTTTCGTTCCACAGCCGCTTTAAGCGCATGGAGATTCGGTAGAACCGCTCTTGCCGACGTACCACCAAATCTACCGAGCGATTGACTCGCACATGATGCTCTGCTTCAGCGGAAGCTGATGAGGACACGAGACTTGACGTCTCGATTTGTTTGATCGAAGATGCTGCTTCGCTTCAACAATATTGACTCTGGCTCATGCTTCAGCTCGACACGCTCGACCTCCCGCGGTTGCGTGCCTTTCATCTCGCGGCAAAGCACGGCGGATTACGGCAGGCTGCCACGCGTCTAAAGCAATCGATCCCGGCCATTTCTGCACGCATCCGTAAACTTGAAGCCGAGTTTGAATTCGATCTTTTCGAACGCCGGCCAAACAGGCTCATTCTTACGCCTGCAGGCGAAGCATTCCTGCGCGATGTCGAAGCCATATTCGAACAGGCAGAGCGAGTTCTTACAAATCTCAATCGCGCTACTCCGGGCGGACGCATAGCCGTATCGGTCGGCAGCGATCATGCTTGGTATTACGCACCGAGGTTTGGGAAGTTTTTGAATCGGTTTCCGCAGGTGGCGATGAGTCTACGCGTCTACAAATCCGCAGAGGCGCTTGTTGCTCTCGGTCGCGATGAACTCGACATCGGGTTCGGCATTTTTGCCAGGGCACCCAAAAGCGTCGTACCGCGGTGCGCAGCCGGCTGCTGACGGATCTTATGGCCGGCAATGTCGACATGTTTTTCGACACGCTGACGACGTCGGTGCCGCTCTATCGCAGTGGCAAGCTCAAACTGCTCGGCGTCGCCAATACCGAGCGTTCGAGCGACATCCCGGAAGTCCCAACTGTCGCCGAAGGCGGAATTCCCGGCTTTCGCTCGATAACCTGGTTCGCCGTCGCCGGACCTGCGGGGATGCCCTCGGCCATTACGGAAAAAATCAATCGCGATGTCGCCGAAACTCTGCAGAAGCCGGAAATCCGCGACAAGCTTCGCCTTGAACCGATGGGCGGCAGGACGGCCGATGCGGCCAAGTTCGTTGCTGATGAGACGAAATTGTGGGGCCGCGTAATCACGGATTCTCACATCACCCTGGACTAGATGCAGCCGTCGACCATCACCTTGGAGGATGATCGTGAATTTGTTGGCTAGATATTTGGAGGCACTCGTCGTTCCGGCCATCGTCATAACTCTGGCGGAAAGCGTGTCCACCACAAGCAAGGCAGATACGACCACTATTCGGATCGGCCAGTCATCGCCGGCCAACACCTTTTTGGCGATCTGGATGGCGGATAATGCGGGCTTCTATCAGGCGAACGAATTGAAGCTCGAAATCGTGCCGATGGCCGGCGGCCGTGACATGGCCGACGCTTTCGCCACCGGCCGAATCGATGCCATGCATATCGGTCTATCATCAGTCGTACGCGCCAACGCCGCGGGCGCGGATCTTCGCGCGTTCGGCTCGCTCAGCAACGTCATTCGCTTTGCTCTCTTCGGCAAGCCGGGTGTCAAATCGGCCGACGATCTCAAAGGCGGAACTGTCGCTATAAGCAGCCTTGGCTCGGAAAGCGACGCTACACTGGCGCTCATGCTTAGCAAGCTTGGCCTATCGCGCGCCGACGTCCAGACCAAGGAGCTTGGCGTCCACCGTCTCGACGCCGTCATAGCCGGTACGATGACCGCGACTGCCGTCAACGAGCCGGATCGCAGCCGAGCCTATGCGGCCGGCCTGACCGCGCTGGTCGATCTCGCACGGCAGCACATTCCGTGGCTATTCACCGGATTGGTCGCGAAGCGCACCTTCATCGCCGATCATCGCGACACGCTGACGCGATTTTTGAAGGCAACGATCTTAGGAAATCGCCTGGCGGTCTCCGACGAGCAACGCGCCAAGGCGGTGCTGAAGGAACGCTTCGGGACGAGCGATCAAAACATCATCGACATCAGCTACGCGGATTTCAAGGAGCAAACGCCAGCCAACGCCGAGATAGATCCGGACGCAGCCCGCGCGGTCATCGAGCGGATTGCAAAGCCCGATGCGAGCCACAACCTCGAAGACTATATCGACACGAGCGAGTCTGACACGTTGAGGGCGGAAGGCTATTTCAAATAGCCGTACATTTCTGCAACCATCTGCCGCCGGTAACAGTTACTGTGGCACACCATCCGCTCGCGCGCTGTGCACGTTATGCTCGCGGAACGCCCGGCAAGCGATGGATGACGTTCCGTAATCTTTCATTACGCGAATCCGAATTCGCTCACTCCCGGCCGCTTCGGGTTCGTGAGAAACGCCAGCTAAACTCTAGCTAGGATCGTCGCCAAAATGCATATTTGGCGATTAGGGGCGTCTGGGCCAGGAGCTGGGCATGGGGCAGCTGCAGAACATCGACCATGTTGTTGTTTTGATGCTTGAGAACAGATCGTTCGACTGCCTGTTGGGCGAGCTCAACCCAAAATCAGATGCGTTCGAGGGGTTGGATGGCAAAGAGCAGAATCTCGATGCCAACGGCGTGGCTGTTTCGGTCTGGAATAGCCCCGGCTCGGACGAAACGACGATGTCCATACCAGATCCGGATCCCGGCGAGTTATGGACCGACATCAACACGCAATTGTTTGGCGCACCGACCCCTTCGAGTCCCGTGCCGACACCTCAAATGAGCGGCTTCGTCAAAAGTTAACCAGAAGACGACGAATCCGTCGGAAAACTACGACCCGAGAAGCGTGATGCACTATTTCGCGCCAGATCAGGTGCCGGTACTATCTACGCTCGCGAAGCAATTCGCGGTTTGCGATCATTGGTTCGCATCCGCACATGTCAGACATGGCCTAACCGCTGGTTCGTTCATGCTGCGACGGCGGATGGACACCAAAATAATGATCCGCCACACCTCCCCGATGTGCCCACGGTGTTCAATCTTTTTGAATATGCCGGCAACGAGAACTGGAAAATCTATTTTCATGACTTGGCGCAGGCCCACACGCTGCTACAGCTATTCCTGTTAGGGAGCCATTTTCATCCGTATCGCCAATTTCAAGCCGACTGTTTGACCGGCCAGTTACCAGCTTATTCATTTATCGAGCCTCAATATTATGCCGATCTCGTGAACCCGGAAAACGATCACCACCCACCGTCGGTCGTAACGCTGGGCGAGCAACTGATTGCGGACGTTTACAACTGCCTAAGATCCAGCAGGTGTTTGGACCAAAACGCTAGACTTTTGCGGCGCCGGCAGATCTCTCTTTCTATTCGTCCTTCCCGTCGTCCGGCTGTGGCTGCTGCTGTTGTTGGGTTACGTGCCGCTGCTGCTTCGGCGTTTCATAAACCAACGTGGAAGCGTGCAGGTTCTTGTCGGCGTGCTCGGCGAGCGCCAACCAAGCCTGCGCCATGTCTAACAGCGCAAGCCGAGTTTCACGGTCCGGGGCTTTCAGAGCAAGTTCGACGCACTGAGTGGCGTGTACGCGATACAACTCAGCGCTACCCGTAGACGACATCCCGATCCCCGGGCGCAATTGGAATATGGCCTAGAACGGCGGAGGAGCGGATTCGTTCCTGTCAGAAGCCTTCTAGACTGTGACAAGTCGCAGCGGCATCCTTGTCAAATGACGTAGGTGGGATCTCCATCTTGGTGTAGCGCTGCTTTCATTCTTTCATTCTTTCATTCTTTCGGGAAATTCCATGAAGACAGTTGCCGAATACCGATAATTTGCAGCCAAATGCCGTGAAATGGCGGCACGCGCGACAGACCCCGCCGATCGCAAAGCGTTGGAGCTACAAGCTAGCGCGTGGGACAAAGTCGCCAACGCGCGCGAGGCAGCTCTACAGAAGAATGATCCGCCGGAGCTCAAACTTATTTCAAGCAGGGGATTTCGTTCCTATCTGTGGGTCAGTTCCTAGTCGGCAGCCAGAGACCTATCGACGCTTTGTAAATACAACTCTCGCCGATCGACTTATACCAATCCTCAGATTGACTGACCGACGAGAGCCCAGTCGCGGTATGCGATGGACATAATTTTCCAGGGCTGATCGATCAGGGTGTTCCAAGCGTAGCAGCAGTGATC
>JBAUCK010000461.1:0-6012 GCA_049677525.1 Xanthobacteraceae bacterium | reverse complement strand
AGAAGCTTATCGAGACGCCGTCACGAACATCAGCGCGTGGCTTGACGGAAGATGAGCTTCCTACGGTCGGTCTTCGCTGTCCGCCACTGTTGGCCTGCAGTCTCACGCGCCATCTCCCGACTCGCATCATGACTTGTTCATAGGAGTAGCCATATGCCCCTCGCACGCATCGACTTGATTAAGGGAAAGCCGTCCAGCTATCGTCGGACAATCGGTGAAGTTGTCTACAAGGCGATGGTGGAAGTTTTGAAAGCGCCAGAAAACGATCGGTTTCAGGTCATCGCCGAGCACGACGCAGACGATTTCATCTATGATCCGACCTTCTTCGGCATCGAGCGCTCTGCCGACGTCATCTTCGTGCAACTCACCTTGGCCGAGGGCCGCACCCCTGAGCAGAAGCGCGGATTCTACAAGCAGGTCGTCGATGAGCTCGGTCGTCGTCTCAAGCTACGCCGCGAGGACGTCTTCATCAGTCTGGTCGGCACGGGTCGTGACGATTGGTCGTTCGGCAACGGAGAGGCGTCGCTGGTCAAGTCGTGAGCACCGGCACGTGAAGTGTGTGTCGCGTTTTTTCGGGTGCAACCCTAATGTCGCGCTACTACAACGGGCCAGTTTCCGACCACTTTGGTGGCGAGCGGTTTTTTGACCCGCGCGGCGTACTACCGAGAAGGCGACGCGACCTATTGCGCTGGTTCGTCGATCGTCGGAGCCGTGCGACATAAGCTGCCGGCGAGGCTTGGGGTTCGCATTTCTGCGGGAACCCGTCGCGGCTTCGGTCGGTTAAGTAAGACCGCGCCGAGACACGCTTTTATCGAAAACGAAGCGTCGGGAGGATGAAACATCGATGACTGATGCCGGATAGGACTCTGTCAAAGCTGGCATAGTCGTTCTTGACGAGCTTTGCCGCGTGGCCTAGCAGGATCCTATTGCTGCGCTCATTGATTAGGTCAGCAGGAATGGATACGGGTCATTTCGGACCTCTGACACTCGCCCAATAAGTGTCCCAGGACACGATTGCCAGTTAAGCTACCGTTACCCACTTAATTTGCAGGGTAGCAAATGAGGAAGCGATGATTGAACTGGAGAAACCACGCGTAGTCGGATTCAACCACGTCGCATTGGAGGTGGGTGATATCGATGAAGCACTGGCGTTCTATGGCCAACTTTTCAAGTTTGAGCTACGCGGCAAGAGCGATACCATGGCTTTCATCGACTTGGGCGATCAATTTATTGCTCTTCAGAAGGGCCGCAGGCAATCGGCAGACGATGGTCGCCACTTCGGTCTCGTCGTCGACGATAAGGAAGCAGCGCGTAAAGCACTCGAGGCGGCTGGTGTCACCATACTTGACGGTGCGTTCCTAGATTTTCGGGACCCTTGGGGCAACCGAGTAGAAATTGTCGGTTACGACAACGTTCAGTTCACCAAGGCTCCCAACGTGCTGCGCGGCATGGGACTGATGCACCTAGTTAAGAATGACAAAGCGAGGATGGAATTGGCCAAAAAGGGTATGGCGCTTGAGTAGTCTGACCGCGCTTTTAGATCGGCTTGACGATCTCGGCGCGGATCGCGGTGACATAACCGCCCGGGCCGGAACCGATAATGATGATGTCGAAAGATATGTCGCTCATAGGCTCAAACAAGAATCGTCAACGGATTCTGCAGCAGTCGCTGGAGCGTGCTGAGAAGTTTGGCGCCTAAAGCCCCATCAATTACTCGGTGATCGCATGAAACGGTTATCCCGACGATCGTCCCGAACGCGATCTCACCACTGTCGGTCTCGACCGGTTGGCGGCGTGCGGCACCGATCGCAAAGATCGTTGAGTGTGGAGGATTTATAATAGCGGTAAATTCTCGCACCCCGTACATTCCAAGATTCGAAATGGCAGATGAACCGCCTTGATAGTCGGTCGGCTTAAGTTTCTTGTTACGGGCTCGTTCGGCCAGCTCTTTAACTTCTTTTGAGATTTCGCTCAGTGTCTTCCGTTCTGCTTGGCGGATAATGGGCGTAATCAGTCCACCGTCCAAGGCGACCGCAACTCCAATATCGGAACGCTCGAATTTCAGGATTCTATCGCTTGCCCAGATTGCGTTAGCTTCTGGTATCTGCCGAAGGGCCAGGGCCAAACCGCGGATGATGAAATCGTTGATTGAAACCTTGTAGGCAGGCTTCCCTTCTTCGCCTTTTGGCGCAGACGCATTTACCTGTTCTCGAAGAGCAAGAAGACGATCAACATTCACGTCGACGGTGAGATAGAAGTGTGGAACCGTCACCGCTTGCGTCAGCCGTGTGGCGATAGTCTTGCGCATGCCGTCCAGCGGCATTTCTTCATAACTGTCGGGGTCAAAGAGCGCCTTAATCTCGGCGGTGCTCGGCCCCTCAATGCCGGCGGGTACCCGCGACGGCAGCGGCGCATCTTCGATATCGCGAGCCACAATGCGACCATGCGGGCCCGTGCCTCGCAGACGAGAGAGATCGATGCCGGCCTCACCCGCGAGGCGCCGGGCGAGTGGCGTGACGGAAATGCCTCCTGGAAGCTTTGCCGAGCCGAAATTGCGGTCTGGCGTGCGTACCTCAAAGAACGGATCGAGCTTGATCGGCTGGCCAGGCTCGCGTGTATGCACAACTGCTGCCGGCGCGGTGAGTTGAGCGGGCGGCACCTTAGACGCAGTCACCACCGGCGGCGGCGTTGCCGTCGTCCCCACACCATCAGCGATGACCCCAACAATAGCGCCGACAGGCGCGACTTCGCCGGACGCAACACGAATTTCGCTCAAGGTCCCCGTCACCGTGGACGGCACTTCCATCGAGACTTTATCGGTCTCGATCTCGAATAGATTGTCGCCCGGCTTCACAGCGTCGCCGGCCGCCTTGAACCATTTGGTGATCTTGCCCTCGGCAACGGTTTCGCCGAGTTGCGGCATCAGTAGATCCATTGGGCTGAACTCACCACGTCAATGAAATGTATTGGGTCTCGGTAAACTCCATCAGACCTTCATGGGCGCCTTCACGGCCGAGGCCGGATTGCTTGACGCCGCCAAAAGGTGCTGCAGGGTCGGAGATGAGACCACGGTTGAGCCCGATCATGCCGAATTCGAGCTTCTCCGAAACGCGCATGCCGCGGCTCAGATCCTTGGTGTAGAGATAGGCGGCAAGGCCATATTCGGTGTCATTGGCGCGCGCGATCACTTCGTCTTCGGACTTGAATGTCTGCAGCGAAGCAACCGGCCCGAAAATCTCCTCGCTTAACATTTTGGCGTCGTTGGAGACATCGGCGAGCACGGTTGCGGGATAGAAGAAGCCAGGCCCGCTTGGCGCTTTCCCGCCGGTAAGCACTCTCGCGCCTTTGGCAACAGCGTCATCGACCAGTTCGATGACCTTGTCGCGGCCTTCTTTATTGACCAACGGGCCAAGCGCCACGCCGTCGTCAAGGCCGTTGCCCATTTTCAGGCTGGCCATCTTAGCAGTGAGCTTCCCTGCAAATTCGTCCTGCACCTTTTCGTGCACATAGAAGCGATTGGCTGCGGTGCAGGCCTCGCCCATATTGCGCATCTTGGCGATCATCGCGCCGTCAATGGCGGCGTCGACATCGGCGTCCTCGAACACGATGAAGGGCGCATTGCCGCCAAGCTCCATCGCGGACTTGATGATGTTGTCAGCGGCCTCATGCAGAAGCTTGCGGCCGACTTCGGTCGAGCCGGTGAACGACAGCACGCGCACGCGCGGATCGTGCAGCAGGGCACCGACCACTTTGCCCGAGGAGCGCGACGGAATGGCATTGACCACACCCGCTGGCACGCCGGCTTCTTCCAGGATCGGCATTAGTGCCAGCATGGTCAGCGGCGTGTCGGAGGCAGGCTTGAGCACGACGGGGCAGCCGGCGGCGAGCGCCGGACCGATCTTGCGCGTCGCCATCGCAGCCGGATAGTTCCACGGCGTGACCAGGACGGCGATCCCTGCCGGCTTGTGGTGAACGAAGATGCGCGCGCCGGTCGCCGGCGCCACGGAATTCTGGCCGACATTGCGCACTGCTTCTTCCGCATACCAGCGAAAGAATTCCGCGGCATAGGCGACTTCGCCGCGGGAGTCAGGCAATGCCTTGCCGTTCTCGACAGTGATGAGCCTGGCGAGCCGCTCGGCGTCGCGCATGATCAGTTCGTAGGACTTACGTAAAATTTCACTACGTTCGCGCGGCTTTTTCGCGGCCCACGCCGGGAACGCCGCGTGCGCTGCGTCGATCGCCGCTTTAGCGTCTTCAGCCGTCGCGCTCGCCACCGAAGCGACCTTATTCTCGGTCGCCGGATCGATCACATCGAAACGCACGCCGTCGGAGGCTTTGCGCCACTTCCCGCCGATCCACAGATCGGTCGGCACATTAGCGAGAAGATTGTCGTACATAGCCATAACCTAACCTTTCTCCCGTCATCGCCGGCCTTGATGCGACATCCCGCTTCATCGCCCGTGTGGTGTGGCAATGACGCTCAAGATTCCAGCGACCGTCTCACCCGTTCCACAATTCGGTCAGGGTTTGGGAGCGCGAGGTCTTCGAGAATGTCTGCAGCCGGCAGCGGAATGTGCGGCGTGGTGATGCGCACTGGCGGGCCGTCGAGATCGTAGAACGCTTCGTCGGCGACGATGGAGACGATCTCCGCGCCCCAGCCGCACAGCCGTGGGTTTTCCTCCACGGTGAACAGCCGGTGCGTGCGCGCGACCGAGCCGAGAATGGTCTGCGTATCGAGCGGCACTAGCGAGCGCACGTCGATCACTTCGCAATCGATGCCGTGTTCGCTCTTGAGTTTTTCCGCGGCCGCGAGCGCGCGCGGCACCATAAGCGCCAGCGCGGCGATGGTCGCGTCTTTACCGGGCCGCATGATATTTGCCGTGCCGAGCTTGTCGACAATCTCGCCGTCCGGCACCTCGCCCTTGGTGGCGTAGAGCGATTTGTGCTCAAGGAAGATCACCGGGTCGGGATCACGCACTGATGCAGCGAGAAGCCCGATGACATCGCGCGGCGATGATGGTGCGACGACTTTCAGGCCCGGAATCATCATGCACCAGTTCTCGACACTCTGCGAATGCTGCGCGCCGAAGCGGGAGCCCGCGCCGTTGCCGGTGCGTATGACCAGCGGGCATTTGACCTGGCCGTTCGACATATAATGGCTCTTGGGAAACTCGTTGGCGATATAGTCGAAGCAGACGGCGAAGAAATCCGAGAACATGATCTCCGCGATCGGCTTTAATCCGGTCATCGCGGCGCCCATCGCTGCGCCCATGATCGCTTGCTCCGAAATTGGCGTGTCGCGCACACGCAGCGGCCCGAACTGCTCGTAAAGACCGACCGTCGCCTTGAACACGCCGCCCGCCTTGGCAACGTCCTCGCCCAGGAAGACGACATCGGGGTCGCGCTTCATTTCTTGGGTGATGCCGCGGATGACGGCATCGCGATAAGTCAGTTCCGCCATGCGAAGCCTCCGTCGGCGTACACATCGGTTGTGAGAAGGTCGGCTGACGGCATCGGCGCTGCCTTGCACTGCTCGGTCGCATCATCGACCTGCCGTTTCACTTCGGCGTCGATGCCGGCAATGATCTCGTCCTTGATGCCGAACTGCTTGAGCCGCTCGCGATAGATTTTGATCGGATCGCGCTCTTTCCACTTTTCTAGTTCGCCCTCGGGCCGGTATTTGGCGGGGTCGGCGCGCGAATGGCCGCTGTAGCGATAGGTGAGGCACTCGATCAAGGACGGCCCGCCACCGGCGCGCGCCTTTTCGTAGGCCGCGGTCGCGGTACGATAAACGGCATCAGCGTCGTTGCCATCGATGATGATGCTCGGCAACCCGTAAGCCGAAGCGCGGTCGGCGGCCGGATTCTTTACCGCCGTCACGTCGCCGATCGGCGTGTATTCCATGTAGAGATTGTTCTCGCAGACGAAGATCACCGGCAGCTTCCACACCGCGGCGAAATTCAGCGCTTCATGAAAGGCGCCGATATTGGTGGTGCCGTCGCCGAAGAAGCA
>JBAUCK010000460.1:0-13880 GCA_049677525.1 Xanthobacteraceae bacterium | reverse complement strand
CCATCTCGGCCGCCGACCTTATTGCTGTAGTCCAGCAAGAAATCCCTCCGCTCGACAAGACATTCTTCCGCACCGAGTCAAAGCTTGCCGCGGCGCTGACGCGTCTTGACGGCGCCTGGCGCGCGGCGCGCCATCATCTTGACGCCGGTTCCGGGCCGGCCGCTGCAATTCTGCGCGCCCGTGAAGCCGCGGCGATGATCGCAAACGCCCGCTGGGTCGTCGTCAGCGCGCTGGCTCGGCGCGAGACGCGCGGCCTCAACCGGCGCCTCGACTTTCCGCAACAGGATCCGGCGCTGACGCATCGGCTGCGCACAGGCGGATTGGATCAGGTTTGGTTGCGTCACTTGGCAGACTGAACGGCCGACGGAACAACGCGCCGAGGCGAGGGCGCTGACGTCATGATCGAGCTTGTCAGCCATTAGCGCTGAATCACCTGCCAGGTCTGCGTCGCCGCGTGTCCGCAGAACGTGTTCGACAAGGTATCGCATCAGCCGCGGGTCATTGCGCGTCCAGAGGATTGCCAGACCTGTTTTCTCTGCGAGCTTTATTGCGCTGTCAACGCGCTTTACGTCTCGCCGCTTGTCGACAGGCGTGAGCGCGTCAACGAGCAGGAATTGATCGCGGCCGGGCTCCTCGGCAGCGTTCGCCGCGCCATGGGCTGGAACGCTGGCCGTCCCGGCGGCACCGACCAGGATCTCACCCATCGGCTGTTCGAGGAAGGACTTGTTCCGCCAGATCCGGAAAAGTGGGAAGCGGTTTTCCGAAGGGATCATGCGAGAGAAATCAAGCTTTGCCGCAGCGATTTACCGGACGCCCGAATATTGTTATGTGCTGGCTGTGCCGGCCGATCATGCGTTCGGCGCAGCGCGGGTGTAGCTCAATGGTAGAGCAGAAGCCTTCCAAGCTTATGACGAGGGTTCGATTCCCTTCACCCGCTCCAATCTTTTCAATCACTTGCGCCATGTCGATCGCCTCATTCTGACAAGCGTGCTGTTGCTCATTCTGACAAATGTCCAGCTTTTGTTCGCGTCGAGCGCCGTTTCTTGGCCCCAGCCGCGACCTGTCGCATGGTTCGCTTGGCGTACTTCGGAAGAACCTTTGACGACTTGTGCCGACCCTGCGCCCGCAGTTCGGCATCGCTCAGATCGGCGTCCGCGCCCTCAGTGAAACCGCCGTGACGGAACGACGTGAACGTTAGCTCGTCGCGCAAGCCGGCTGCGCGGATGATCTTCTTAACCGTCCGGCTCATCTGGGCCAAATCGCCCTTTTCTGTCGGCCACGGCCGCCGGTCACCCCAGTCGCGGCACAGCATCAGCCCGCCAATTCGATCTTGCTTGATGGCATCCAGTTCCCGCATCAATTCGGGGTAGAGCGGCAGGCCCGCGTCGTCGAACAGAGGCACCCAGTTCTCCTCGTTGGTCTTCGGGTGCAGCACACGGACCGCGTTAGGCCGCTCCTTGGGGCGGTAGTGCGTGGCGTCGAAGACGCCGAAGATAGCTTCCTCACGTTGCAGCCACTCCCAGCCCATGAAGGCTGCCGTGGCGAGCGACGGCAAAGCCATCTCAACCGCCATGGCGCGGAACGCCTCAAGCTCGGCGAAGGTGGCGGTTGGCGTCTCGCTGCCCGAAGAGATCAAGCCCATCGCCGCGAACGGATTGACGGTCGGCAGTTTGCCAGGGTTCCTGCGCGCGGCGATGTTCCAAGACCCACGGCCGGTCTTCATAGCGTGATTAACGCTGGTTCGCCTTTCGCGCTCGACCGTATTACCCTCGGCGTCAGTCTCCTTGACGATGAGGGGCTTTTCATAGAGCGCGTCGACCACGGCCGTATTGATGGCGGTAAGGCGCACGTCATCGAGCCGGCGATCGTCCTTCAACACATGATCGCCTACGAGACGAAATCCGCGCTCATGGAGTCGCCGCGTTCCACGGTCAAGTTTCGTGAAGCGCCGGTCGGCGCGATACTCAGCGAACACCCAGTCGAGCGTGCCGGTCGCCACTACTGCTCACACCTGATCCGATCCGCCGCCTGTACGCCATGAATCGAAAGCTGGTAACAAAATCGTCTCTGCCCGCTCTACCGCCGCGGTGTAATCCGTGCCGAGCGGTTCATTTTTGACTGTGCAGCCTGATCGGCGTGCCCAGGTCGGTACATTAAAAAAATACGCCCAGCCGCTTTTTAGCGGCTTCCGCTGCACGTACCGTGGCAGGGGAAGGGCCGAGCGAGGAGGCTTCATAAAAGCTTCCTGATTTCCTCAGGCGAGTCGGGGGGCAGAGGGTCGTTGCCGCTTACCTCGACCGGTTTATCGGTGGTCACGATTATGGTGCGGTCGGATCGAAATTCTACGCGCACGCTCACCCCGGCCTTAGCCGCTGCTTTGAAGAGGCGCTGTGCGTCGGATTGAGTGAATTTTGCGCGACCGCGTGACATGAATGCTACCTAAGATTCTATCAATTCACCAAATTCCGTGGGCACAACTCGCCGTTCGGCAGTCAGAGCGCTCGAAACCCGCTTTTTTCGGAATGGTACGCGTCAAGGTTGGGAAGCCCACTTTGTGGCTCCTTAGGTCCTTTGGATTGACCTTAACTGTGCCGGCGCGGGAGGCTAGTGTCCAAAAAGTACGGCAAAATCATCTGTATCCTGGACTTTTTGGCCCTGCCTATTTGATTGACCGTCGTTGCTGCGCGTCTCGGGCTGATTTTCGAATATCCCGCAGCGTCTCATAGGGCAGCTTCACCGGAATGATCTCCGGCAAGTAAGCGCGCAAGATTTCCAGCACAGCGGGGAGCGTCCCCCTGATCCCGCCCCCGCCGCCATAAAGCGTCAACTTTCCATATGCTCCCTCAACGATTGATGTGTACAAATTGAGGATGAGCCCTCGGAGGATGGGGTTTTGACTACTACCACGCGGTCGGTTCGATACTGGGTTTTTGGGTCGCGAGGTGGCCAAGTATCGAAGAGGTACATCAAGTAGCACTGTGAGCGGTGCGACAACCGAGACGCGCTCAACACCACTTGCCTGAAAAACCTCGTCATCGAGCTCGTCCAGTGCTTTCAGGAGGTGGCTTCCCAATTGCGCGAGGCGCCTGAAAGAAGTTCTCATCTCTTTTCTTCGCTTCAAATTGCGAATGGGGTGCTCGAACAGGGCTCGTTCTACCACCTGACTAACTTCAATACTAAGTTCCTCACTAATCCGGTCTGCCGGTACGCGGGCCAAAGAGAATATTTCGTCCAATGCTCTTTGTTGATCGTGTCCAACCCATTCGCGCGCGTCGCTCACCAGCCGCAGTATGTGTGGGGGTGAAAGAGTGATTTTGTTCTTGCCGTCGCATTGGACAAGCTGCCAAGCGGAGTTCTGTGGAATTGCGTCTGAAGGCTCGCCCGTCGGCGTCTTGAATTCAAGCGTGAACGCGCCCGCCATTGCATTCTGTACCGACCACCATTGGATGCGGTTCGGCATGACGATGAACTGATTGGAGGTCAACGTGCCTTTGAAGATGAGCGCAGCACAGCCCAGCAGAGGGGTCTCCTCTGGCATCGACAGTGCTGACAAGTCGAGTGTACCGCCGCTCAACATACTAATTAGCGGATTGACGGCGTCCTCGAGCAGACGCGTTAAATGGAAGATCTCAGCCGGAGATCTCCCTTGCGGAAGTAATCGTATTTTTCTGCTATGGAGCATTTGCTCTTGGGGGGCTATCTTGCTGTCTGCAATTTCCCGATGGTTGGGCTCATGCGAGCGGCGCAAATCCTTAACCGTCGCTTCGGGGCGGTTCCGCGCGGAATGTGGATTTTTGATAAACGTCGCCGCACCTCCGCATGGTGCTATCCGCAAATGGGAGGCGCGGCGGCCCGATGCGGCCCGGGTTTTCGGCGGCCAAAGCTAGTCGCGTCCGTTCGCGGCAGTTCGGAGGTCATTATTGTGAATGATAATCTCCCTGTATTGTGCTTTACAGCGGTTATCCCCACGACTGTCGCTGCGTCGGCGCACGCTTCGCGGCCGTCCGTATACTCGATCCCAAAGTCGTAATCCTTTCCCTTCGCTCCGGTCGGCGTGACGAACTTGAACGACCTGACCGACGCGCATCTGGTCGACGCGGTCGTCGAAGTCACGACGTGCTGGAGGTTGAACAGCGTCTCGGCGAAGTAGAGGCCGCGGGACGTCTCACGCCCACCTTCGAAACCGGGTGTGAAGTCGAGCCGCAGGAACCCGACCGGCCGCGAATGCGCGGGATCTTGGATGACGTAATCCTCGCACCAATCCCGGCCGAAGAAGTGCCGGATGACCGTTACCGCGAGCGTGAATGTCAGGCGGCGCGGATCGTCGCGGACCTTCTGCGGAAACGATCGCGCCGTCTCCATGAGATCGGG
The DNA here is from genome assembly GCA_049677525.1 of Xanthobacteraceae bacterium. Taxonomy (GTDB): domain Bacteria; phylum Pseudomonadota; class Alphaproteobacteria; order Rhizobiales; family Xanthobacteraceae; genus BOG-931. Next base: position 9,509 of record JBAUCK010000460.1, on the reverse strand, counting down.
GAAGGAAGCGGGTTGTCGGCATTGACGCTATCGAACTGGCCGGACTCGATAATTTTAGCGACGCGGACCCGAACCATGGCGGTCTTCTCGATGCCGAGCTTCATCGCGATGGCGTCGGCGGTCTTGAAACCGATGCCGCGAATATCGCGCGCAAGGCGATAGGGATTCTCGGGTCCCGGACCACTAACGTTTATTTTGGCATCTGCGGCCGGCGCAGATATTCGCCGCGCGGGGGACCGACAACCTTCCCGTTGTCGTAGATCAAGGCGCCGCGCAAAAAAGTGCTCCTGACGCGCCCGGTCAGTTCCACGCCTTCGAACGGCGTATAGCCCTGATGCGATTCCGATTCCGCCGCGCGCACGACAAAGCTTGTATGCGGGTCGACAAGGACGATGTCGGCGTCAAAGCCCGGCGCGATGTCGCCCTTGCTGTGCAGGCCGAAGCGTTGCGCCGGATTGAAGCTCAGCAGTTCGGCCATATGATTGTATGACAGTCCGCGCTTGCTGCCTTCGCTGATGACGCCGGGAAGCAAATATTCGGTGCCGCCGAAGCCCGATTTGGCGAGCCAGATATTCGCCGGATCGTCCTTCGACCATTTCTGCTCTGCCGAGCAGCAGGCGTGATCGCTGACGATCCAGTCGACCTTGCGATCGAGCACCGCTTGCCATAGCGCTTCCACATCTTCGCGCGGCCGGATCGGCGGATTGACCTTGGCGTGGACGGCACAGTCGCAGCCCGTATCCAAAAGAAGATGCCCGAGCGTGACTTCGCGGCGGAACGCGACATGCGGGAATACCTGCTGCATCGTCCACGCCGCGTCGATCGCCTTGCGCGAGCTTAAGTGCAACAGATTGATGTTCAGGCAATTGGTCTCGTTGGCGAGATAGGCAGCGATCCAGATCGCGAGCCCCTCGGAGTGCGGCGGGCGCGCGGCGCTGTACGCGGCGAGCCCGGTGAGCTTGCCTTCGCGTTCGACGATCTTGGTATAGGCGTTGAGAATGTCCGCGAGCTCGCAATGCAGGCTGACGCTGATATACGGCGCCAACTCGTGATATTTGTCCATTAGGCGCTGCGCAGAGCGCATGATGAATTCGAAATGGGCGATGTCGTAACGCTCGTCCGGCCCTATCATCAGGAATTCGTTCTGCTGCGACGAACGCCCGTGCAGCCCGTAGCCGCCATAGAACATGAAGATCTTGAACGAGGTGACGCCGTGGTCGCGGAGGAGGTCCTCCATCTCGTCGATATGCGCCGCCTCGATCGGCGCGATATGATAGCCATAATCGACCCAGAAGCGCCCGTCGGATTGCTTGAAGACTTCGGGCATGAAGTGGCGATAGGGCCCGCCGCGATTGAGATAATAATGTCCGGTGCGGATGTAGTTCAGGCTCGAGGTGACGCCGCCCATCGCCGCGGCCTTGCTTTCCGTAACCGCGTCTTCGGCGAGCGACGAATAGATGCCGATGTGCATATGCGCGTCGACGCAGCCCGGAAAGGCGAGATGATTTTTGCCGTCCACGATCTGGTCGGCTTGGTCTGCCTGTATGTCGGGCGCAAGCCGGCTGATCTTGCCGTTCTTGACGGCGATGTCGAGACAATCGACCGACGTTTTCCTCGGCCGCACGACGCGCGCGTTCTTGATGATGAGATCGAACTGTTTCGGCATACGGCCTCCTTTATCCGTCAGTAATTGTCGCGATTATCGTTCGCGCTGCAAACCTGGCTGAACCGGTCAGGTTTCATAGCGCTTGCCCAGGGTCAGCATTTCCGGCGTGCCGATCAGGTCGTTGAGGCCGTTGAAATCGAGCATCCGGTCGCGGAATGGCTCGGACGTGCCATGAGCGGCGAGCGAGGCATAGTAATCGCTCGCGAGCCGGCCCAAGGCGCGCACGATGCCGCCTGGAAAAATGACCAGCGCAAAGCCCATGGCTTCGAGCTCTTTGGCCGGCACTAACGGCGTCTTGCCGCCTTCCACCATATTGGCCATGAACGGCGTCTTGCCGCGCAAGGCGGCAGCCATGCGGCCAAGATCGTCACGCGTCTTCGGCGCCTCGACGAACAGCATGTCCGCTCCGGCCTCGCGATACATGCTGGCGCGCTCGATCGCCCGCTCGAAGCCTTCAACCGCGATGGCATCGGTGCGCGCGACAATGAGCGTATCGCGCTCGCGCCGCGCGTCGAGCGCCGCGCGGATCTTGCCGCACATTTCGGCAGCCTGGATCACGGCCTTGTTGTCGAGATGGCCGCAGCGTTTGGGAAAGTCCTGATCCTCGATCTGGATGGCATTGGCCCCGGCACGTTCGAATTCTTGCACCGTGCGCCTGACGTTGAGGGCGTTGCCGTAACCGGTGTCGGCGTCGACGATCAGATGCGCGGTGACGCGATCGCGGATCAGCGCCACGGTCTCTGCGACTTCCGTCATGCCGACGAGGCCAATATCGGGGCGGCCGAGCCGCGTATAGGCGATCGCGGCGCCCGAGACATAAAGCGTGGCGAAGCCCGCCTGCTGTGCCACGAGCGCCGTGAAAGCGTCGTAGACGCCCGGCGCGACAACGATCGGCTCCTTGGCGAGGTGTGATTGCAGGGATTCAGGCATTTGCGTCGTCCGGAATGGCTTCATAATCCGAGATAAGCGCGCCTGAGCGCGGGATCTTTGTCAATGTTGGCCGCGGGCCCCTCGAGCACGAAGCGGCCATTGTCGAGGATGTAGGCGCGCTGTGCCACTTCCAGGCTTTGCACCGCATTCTGCTCGATCAGTAATAGCGCGATGCCTTGCGCATGGATGGCCCTGATCAGCGCAAAGAGTTCCTCGACCAGTAGCGGCGAGAGGCCAAGGGACGGCTCGTCGAGAAGCAGAAGTTCCGGCTCCGCCATCAGGCCGCGGCCGATCGCTAGCATCTGCTGCTCGCCGCCGGAGAGCGTGCCGGCGTGCTGGGTCTGCCGCTCGGCTAGGCGCGGAAAGATGGAGAAGACACGGTCGCGGTTTGCGGCGCGGCGGCTGCGGCCGCGGCGGTAGGTGCCGAGATCCAGATTCTCACGCACCGTCATGTTCGGGAAGATGCGGCGGCCTTCCGGCACCTGAACAAGGCCCCGCGCGACAATATCCGCTGGCCGATCATGCTCGATATTCATACCTTTGAAACGGATGCTGCCTTGCCAGGGCCTTACGACTCCGGAGAGTGTCATGCTCAATGTCGATTTGCCGGTGCCGTTCGCCCCAAGCACAGTGACGATCTCGCCGGCATGCACGGCCAAATCGAGCCCGCGCAGGATTTCGGTGCCGCCGTAACCGGCATGCACGCCGCTCACGGCAAGAAGCGGCTCAGAGGTCGGCGGCTCAGCCATGTGCAGCTCCTGCCATCATCCGTTTTGCTGCGCCGTGGCCGAGATAGGCCTCGACGACCTGCGGATCCGCGGCGACCTGTTGCGGCGTGCCTTGCGCGATCACGCGGCCCTCGGCCAGAACGAACACGTGCACCGCCAGGCTCATGACCGCCTGCATGACATGTTCGGTCATCAGCACCGTGATGCCCCGCTTGGCAACGGCGCGGATCACCGGGATCATGTCGCGGATTTCCGACGGGTTCAGTCCCGCCAGCACCTCATCGAGCAGGAGCAGGCGTGGCGCGATCGCGAGCGCACGCGCAAGCTCGAGCCGCTTGCGCCCGGCCACCGTCAGGGTTGCCGCAGGCGCGTTGAGCTGCGCGGCAAGCCCGACTGATTGCGCGATCTCGGTCGCGGCGGCGAGCGCCTCACTGCGGCCGCGATGCGACGCATGCGCACCGATGGCGACGTTCTCCCGCACGGTGAGGCCGGCAAACGGCTGCACGATCTGAAACGTCCGCGCGATGCCGCGGCGCGCGAGCCGGTAGGGTGGCTCGCCGGTGATGTCGGCGCCGTCATAAATCACGCGGCCGCCGTCCGCTTTCTGAAAGCCGGAGATGATCGAGAACAAAGTGGTCTTGCCGGCGCCGTTTGGCCCGATCAAAGCGGTGATGCGGCCAGCGGCGACACTTAATGACGCGCGGTCGACCGCAAGGAGCCCGCCGAAACGCTTTGAGACATTTTCAATGGTCAGGAGCATCTCAGCCACTGCCGTGCTCCGGCTCAGCGGCGCGTTGGCCGCGCCACCGAAGAGTTGCGGCCAACAGCCCGGCAATGCCGCGTGGCGCCAGTCCAACGACCCCGACCAGAAGCAGGCCGTAGATCACGAGATCGAGCCCTGGCGCATCGCCGGTGATCAGCTTTGTCGTCTCACCGAACGTCTTGATCACAAGTGCGCCGAGGAGCGGCCCGAACACGGTCCCGGCGCCCCCGACAATGGGCGCGAGCAGCGCATCGACCGAGATCCTGGGACCGTAGGCGATCCCGGCATCAATGAAGAGAAAATATTGCGCATAGAAGCATCCCGCCGCGGCGGTAATTGCGGCGGAAAGCGTGATGGCGCCGAGTTTGACCGCAAAGGCGTCGACGCCGAGTGCGCTTGCCGCATCCTCGTTCTCGCGTACGGCGACAAGATAGGCGCCGAAACGGCTGTTTTCGACCACGCGGACGACGATCAGAGACAGTGCGACCAGCGCCAGCGCGATAAAATAGAATGGCACCCGGCTCTGAAACTGAAACGCCTGCGCGTGCAGGTCGAGCGGGATCAGCGTGCCGACGCCGGCTCCGGTGACGGGTGCCACGCTCGCGACGATGCGCAGCACCTCGGCGAAAGCGAGCGTGACGAGCGAAAAATACGAGCCCTTCAATCCAGAGCGGAAAGTCAGTGCGCCGATCACGGCACCGACCAGAGCGCCGGCGGCGATACCGGCAACAAAGCCGAGCCAGGCATTGACGCCATAGCGCACCTGCAGAATGGCGGTGGCGTAGGCCGCGGTACCGAAAAACGCCGCGTGGCCGAACGAATATTGTCCACCATAGCCGCCCAGCAAATTCCAGCCTTGACCCGCAAGCGCGATCAGCAAGGCCGTCACCAGGAAATTCAGCACGACATTCGATGTCGTGAACAGCGGGACGGCGGCGAGCAGCGCAACGGCAACAGCAATTGGCAGGTGTGTCTTCACGCGCGCGCGCCAAACAAGCCGCTCGGCCGGATGAGCAGCATCACGATAAACAAAACAAATATGCCGATTTGGCCCAAAGATTCGCCGAGAAACACGCTCGACAGGCTCTCGACGATTCCGACGAATAGGCCGCCAACAAGTGCGCCAGCGATCGAGCCCATACCGCCGAGCACCACGATGGTGAATGCGATCAGCACGAAGGCTTCACCGGCGCTCGGATTGACATAATAGGTCGGGATCAGAAGGCAGGCGGCCACGGCGACGCAAGCCGTGCCCAGCCCGAACGTGACGGCATAAATATGAGCGACGTCGATACCGCAGAGCTCGGCGCCAAGTCTTTCTTTGGCCACGGCGCGGATGGCTTTCCCGGTATCGGTCCATTGCATGATGATCCACAACAGGATCGCCACCGCAACGACGGCGCCGAGTGCGACGATGCGCGGCACCGCGATGAAAGCGGAGCCGAGCTCGACCACATCGAAGGCATAAGGCAGGTTGATGGTGCGGGTATCGGCGCGGAAGAAGTAAAGCAGCGCATTCTCGATCACAATCGCAAGGCCGAGCGTGACCAGAAGGAAATTGCGATCCTCGCCACGCGCTGCAGGTCCAATGACAAAGCGCTGCAGCGCGTAGCCGGCGACGAAAAACAGCGGCGCCAGCAGAAATACGGCGACATAGGGATCGATCCCCAGCAGCGTATAGACGAAGAACGCGGCGAACATCGCTACGGTCAGAAGTGCGCCATGTGCGAAATTAATGATGTGCAGTACGCCATAGACCAGCGTGAGGCCGAGCGCCACCAGCGCATAAATGGCTCCGGTCATCAAGCCGTTGAGTACGGCGGGCACCAGAATGACCGGAGACAGCATGGCGGAGATCGGCCCTCGACCCGATAGGCTTAGGCCGGCGGCATCGGGAAGACCGGCTTCGCCGAGGCAAACTGCGGCGGCAGGATCACCATGATGTCGTTGCCCTGCACCTGCGTGTTGACCGGCGCCGCGCCATCGTTCTGTCCGTTGACGAACTTGGTCGGCCCATAGGGCATCAGATGCGCGCTGAAGGTCGAACTCGCCAGCGCGTCAGTGATCTTCGCCCGATCCGTGCTCGCGGCGCGTTCGAGCGCGTCGGCAAGGAGCAGCATGCAGGAATAGTTCATATAGACTTCGTAGGTGTAGAACTGCCCCTTGTCCTCAACCCGCTTCTTCAGCGCCAGCGCCTTGGTGTTCTTCGGATCGAACCAGTGATTGCAGTCCATGATGTATTGCGCGGCGTCGGGAAATTCCTTGACGAATTTGTACGATGAGGCAGCGCCGCCGAGCACTGAATAGATGCCTTTCGGCCGCACCCGCTGCTGCTGCATGGTGCGGGCGAGCAGCACATATTCGTTATAGTAGTTCGCGGGAATGACGAGATCGGGGTTTTGCGCTTTGATTTTCAGGACCACGCTTTCGAATTCGCGGGTCGGCGTTGGATGCGGAATCGTGTCCAAGACCTGGAAGCCTCGGTCCGGTAGCTGCGCGTTGAGAAGCTTGGCGAGGCCCGCGCCAAAAGCGGAATCCTCGTGCACGATCATCACGGTTTTGGCCGGCTTGCCGGCCTGATCGTTGATCGTCACCAGATTGCCGAGCGCAGTCTTGGCGATGACGCCGAAGCCGGGCCCGAAGCGGAAGGTGTTCTTCAAGCCGCGGGTGACGATGCTGTCGACGACGCCGACGTCGACTACATAGGGCAGGTCATAGCGCGCCGCGGTCTGGCTCGCAGCCAGGCAGATCGCGCTGGCATAGCCGCCGACCACGGCGGATACGCCGGCCGAATTCATCTTCTCGACCTCGGCATTGCCGCCGTCCGGCGTCGATTGCGCGTCGCCGAGCATGGGATCAATCTTGGCGCCGCCCAGCGCTTTGATGCCGCCGGCGGCATTGATGTCGTCGATCGCCATGGTGGCGCCAAGCCGGCCCTGCTGCCCGGAATAAGAGAGCGCGCCGGAGACCGGATGCAGCACGCCGATCTTCACCGCGGCGCTTTGCGCGCGCAGTACGGCCGGCGCTTGCAACAGCGCGGCGGAGGCGGTCGCACCAAGCGCGGTCGAGCGTAGGAATGTGCGGCGGCTCAGTTGCAAAAATCGACGAGACATGTGCCCCTCCTGCTGATCAATCAAGCCTAACATTGGTCCGTAGCGGTAGCTATACTATCGTAAGCGCGCGATCCCGGACCGCCATGAACCACCCGCAGACCATCATCGATAAGCTATGGAGCGCGCATGAAATCGTGCGGCGCGACGACGGCGAGTCGCTGCTGTGGGTGGACCGCCACTACGTCCACGAAGGGTCGTTTCACGCCTTCGCCAAGCTTGCCGAACGCGGCGTCGCGGTGGCGGAGCCCGGACTGACTTTTGGCGTCGCCGATCATTACGTGCCGACGCGCGGCGCGCGCCGCGACATCGCCAATCCCGAAATCGCGCGCATGGTGCGCCAAGTCGAGGACAATACCGAAAAGCACGGCATCAGGCTGTTCGGCCTCGACGATCCGCGCCAAGGCATCGTGCACGTCGTTGGGCCGGAACAGGGCCTGACCTTGCCCGGCCTGTTGATCGTCTGCGGCGACAGCCACACCTCGACCCATGGCGCGCTCGGCGCCTATGCCTTCGGCATCGGCGCTTCCGAAGTCGCGCATGTGATGATGACGCAAACGATCTGGCAAAAGAAACCGCAGCGCATGCGCGTGACCGTGGACGGCGCGGTTGCGCCGGGAATTTCGGCAAAAGACATTGTACTGGCTATCATCGCCCGAATTGGCGCCGATGGCGCGACAGGCTGTGCCGCTGAGTTTGCCGGTTCCGCAATCCGCGCGTTGTCGATGGAAGGGCGGCTGACTCTGTGCAACATGTCGATCGAAGCCGGTGCGCGCTGCGGAATGGTGGCCCCCGATGCAACGACCTTCACTTATCTGAAAGACCGACCGTATGCGCCGTCGGGTGCGGTATTTGATCGGGCGATGGAAGCATGGTCGAAGCTTGTAAGCGATGCGGGCGCGCCGTTCGATCGCGAGGTCAGTCTCGATGGCACAAATGTCGCGCCGATCGTGACCTGGGGCACGAGTCCGCAGGATGCGCTGCCGATCGATGCCAGCGTGCCCGATCCGGCGCGGGAGACCAATGCCGAGCGCGCCAAATATCTGCGCGATGCGCTCGACTATATGGGCATTACACCGGGCAAGAAGCTGACCGACATCGGCGTCGATCGCGTCTTCATCGGTTCGTGCACCAATGCCCGCATCGAAGATTTGCGCGTCGCTGCCGCAGTGCTGGCGGGCCGCAGCAGCAAGGTGCCGGGCCTGGTTTCGGCCGGCTCCTCGCTGGTCAAACGCCAGGCTGAGGAGGAGGGACTTGATCGCATCTTCCGCGATGCCGGCCTAGAATGGGGTGAGTCGGGATGTTCGATGTGTGTCGGCATAAATGGCGATCTTGTTGCGTCCGGCGAGCGTTGTGCCTCGACCACCAACCGCAATTTCCGCGGACGTCAAGGTCCCGGTGCGCGGACGCATCTGATGTCGCCGGCAATGGTAGCGGCTGCCGCGGTCGCCGGCCATCTCGCCGATGTGCGTGAATTTCTCGGCAGCCGTAAAGTGTGAATCAGATGGAAAAATTCACGACGCTCACCGGACCGGCGTGCCCGATCAATCAGAGTAATGTGAACACGGACCAGATTCTTCCGGCGCGCTATCTGAAATGGACGCGTGTGATGGGGCTCGGCAAGGTTCTGTTTCACGACCTGCGCTTTCGTGCCGCTGACGACGAGAACCCAGACTTCCCGCTCAATAAACCCGCATGGCGTGATGCCAAGGTCCTGGTCGCTGCGCGCAATTTCGGCTGCGGCTCCTCGCGGGAGGCCGCGGTCTATGCGCTTTGCGATTACGGTGTGCGCTGCGTGATTGCGCCGTCGTTCGGCGACATTTTTGCCGGCAATGCCGTACAGAACGGTCTGCTCACCGCGGCGGTGACCGATGATGAAGCAGCCCAGATGATCGCGGCATTGATACAGACGCCGACCTTGCAAATGAGCGTCGACCTGGAACAGCACAATATCGTCTGCGGCAACCGCACGTATCGTTTCGAGGTCGATCCGGTTCGCCGTATGCGTCTTCTCAAGGGCTGGGACGATATCGAGCTGACGGAAAGCTATCGTGCGCAAATTGTCGCCTTCAGGGCGAGGGACCGAACTGAACGGGCGTGGGCGGCTCCAGTCGCGGGCGACTAAATATGGCCCCGCGACATGGTCTTCAATTACATCCGATAATAGCGATTATCGGCGTTCCGCTGCTGGCCCTTAGATGGGGTAATTGGCCGGCGGCTTGTGGATAGCTGAAGATTTTGGGTGCTGCGCTTCAGGCTGATGGTTCAACGAGGTCCGTGTGTGCGGCCTCAAGCATCAGAAGGAGAAGCGC
>JBAUCK010000459.1:0-11059 GCA_049677525.1 Xanthobacteraceae bacterium | reverse complement strand
TAGCCGCCTGATAGGACTTGCAGCCCGCGACTTAACAGCGGGTCAGTCCGGGAGGTTGTTGCGGGAGGTTGTCATGGCAACTAACGGCGGCAATGGAAACGGCGCAAACAACGGCGGCAGAGCCGGTGGGCCTCGCTGCATGGCGCTCGTCGGTCCCTTTCAAAGCGGCAAGACGACACTGCTCGAGGCAATACTTGCCCGCACCGGCGCGATTCCGCGCCAAGGCACGGTGGAAGCCGGGAATACGGTTGGCGACGCCAGCAAAGAAGCGCGCCACCACCATATGAGCGTCGAGCTCACCGTCGCCACCACGAATTTCATGGGCGACGCTTATACGTTCCTCGACTGCCCGGGCTCGGTCGAATTCGCCCACGATATGCGCGCGGTGCTGCCGGCGATCGACACCGCCATTGTCGTCTGCGAGATGGACGAGAAGAAGATTCCGCAGCTTCAGCTCATTTTGCGCGAGCTCGAAGCACAAAAAGTGCCGCGGCTTCTCTTCGTCAACAAGATCGACAAGGCCGATGCCGGTGTGCACGACGTGCTCAATTTGTTGCAGCCGGCGTCGCGCACCAAGCTTATCCTGCGGCAGATCCCGACCTTCTCCGGCGACATCATCAGCGGTTTTGTCGATCTCGCGCTCGAACGCGCCTTTGTCTACAAGGAGCACGCGCCGTCGGAAGTCGTGCCGCTCGAAGGCGACAGCGTCGACCGGGAAAAAACCGCGCGCTTCTCGATGCTGGAAACGCTCGCCGACCATGACGACGAGCTGATGGAGCAATTGCTCGAAGATATCCAGCCACCGCGCGACAAGGTGTTCGACGATCTCACCCGTGAATTGCGCGAAGGCATGGTCTGTCCGGTGCTGATGGGGACGGCGATGCGGGCCAACGGCGTGCTGCGGCTCTTGAAAGCGCTGCGCCATGAATCGCCGGGGATCGTCGAGACCGCCAAACGGCTCGGCGTCAAATCCGGCTATGATGCCGTCGCCTATGCATTGAAAACGCAGAACACGACGCATGGCGGCAAAATGTCGATCGTGCGCATGCTGGCGGGCCAGGCCGGCGACGGCACGACATTGGTGTCGGGTGACGAGGAAGCCGGCCGCGTCGCTGGCACCTTCAAGCTTCTCGGCCAGGCGAGCGAAAAGCGCGGGCCTGCGACGCTCGGCGAGGCAGTCGCCTTCGCCAAACTCGACAAGGCCAAGACCGGCGACACGTTGTCGGCAGGCAAACAGCCGCATCCCCCGATCGCCAAGATCGAGCCCCATCCGCCGGTTCTGGCGATCGCGATTTCGGCGAAGGAGCGCAAGGACGACGTCAAGCTCGGCCAGGCCCTCAACAAGCTCGCCGAGGAGGATCCCTCGATCGTCATCGTGCACAATCCGGAAATGCACGAAGTAGTGCTGTGGGGGCAGGGCGAAATGCATCTGCGCGTCGCAACCGAACGCTTAAGCGACCGCTACGGCGTTGCCATCGACAAGCGCACCCCGAGCGTCAATTATCGCGAGACCATTCGCAAGCCGGTGAGCCAGCGCGGCCGGCACAAGAAGCAATCCGGCGGCCATGGCCAGTACGGCGACGTCGTCATCGAGATCAAACCGATGCCGCGCGGCGCGGGCTTCACCTTCGAGGATAAGATCACCGGCGGCGTGGTGCCGCGCAATTACATTCCTTCGGTCGAGGAAGGCGTCGTCGACGCCCTCAAACACGGGCCGCTCGGCTTTCCGGTGGTCGATCTGCATGTGGCGCTGGTCGACGGCTCCTACCATACCGTCGACTCCTCCGACATGGCGTTCCGCACCGCCGGCCGCATCGGCATCGTCGAAGGCCTGCCGCAATGCCAGCCGGTCCTCCTCGAGCCGATCTATACGGTCGAGATCGTCTGCCCGAACGATGCCACCGCCAAGATCAATGCGCTGTTGTCGGGCCGCCGCGGCCAAATTCTCGGCTTCGATACGCGTGAAGGCTGGGACGGCTGGGACGCGGTGCGCGCTATGATGCCGGAATCGGAAATCGGCGACCTCATCGTCGAGATCCGCTCGGCGACCGCCGGTGCCGGCACGTTCACCTTCAAATTCGATCACATGGCGGAATTGACCGGCCGCACCGCCGACCAGATCATCGCCGCGCGCCGCGCCGCGGAGTAGTTTTCTTCCACGCGTCAGACGTTTTGCAGCCCGAGCACCGCCGCGGTGTCGGCGCGCACCTTGCGCGTCAGACCGGCGTCGTCGATCAGCGAGTGCCCGTAGGACGGAATGATCTGCTCGATCTTGGTCTTCCAGCCGTCCGATAGCTGCCTGGCGAAGCAAAGCTCGAGCACCTTGATCATGATCGCAGCCGCGGTCGAGGCGCCGGGCGAGGCCAAGCAGCGCGACCAGCGAACGGTCGGCCGCGGCGACAATCTCGGTGCCGAATTTGAGAATGCCGCCCTGCTTTGGATCGCGTTTGATGATCTGCACCCGCATGCCCGCGACTTCGAGCTTCCAGTCCTTCTGCTCAGCGCGCGGATAGAAAGTCGTCAAGGTGCCGAAGCGGTCCTTGGGCGATTGCACGACCTGTTCCACCAGATATTCGGTGAGGTCGAAATTGTGCAGGCCGACTTCCATCAAGGGCACGATATTGCCGGGCCTGATCGACATGAACAGATCGAGCTGCGAGCCGTGCTTGAGGAATCTGGTCGAGAACCCGGCATAGGGCCCAAACAAGATGTGACGCTGGCTGCCGATGATGCGCGTGTCGAGATGCGGCACCGACATCGGCGGCGAGCCGACCGAGGCCATGTCATAGACCTTGGCATGGTGCCGCTTGCTAATCTCGGGATTGTCAGTGCGCAGCCAGCTGCCGCTCACCGGAAATCCGGCATAACCGTAAGCTTCCGGAATTCCCGATTTCTGCAGCAGCGGCAGCGCGCCGCCGCCGGCGCCGAGAAAGACGAATTTGGCCCGCGTCGATACCGAGCGGCCGCTCGTCAGGTCGCGCGCTTCGACGCGCCAGCCGTCCGCATCGCGATGCAGATGCGTGATGTGGTGCGAATAGTGGATGGCAAAGCCGCTGAGCGTTTGCAGATAGGCGATGAGGTTGCGAGTGAGCGCGCCGTAATTGACGTCGGCGCCGGTGATCATGCGGGTGGCGGCGACGTCTTGGTTGACGACGCGCCCTCCCATAACGATGGGGACCCATTCGCTCAGGGTCCGCGCGTCCCTGCCATCCGCGGCTCGGGCGAATAATTGAGTTCGCATAGGGCCGCGTGGCCGGTGCCGTCATTGTTCCAGGCGTCGGAGCTTTCCAGCGCCGCGCCGTCGAGCATCTCGAAAATCTCGATGGAAAGCGACGGATCGAGTTCCTTGAGAAACACCGCCAAAATCGCGCTCATGATGCCGGCACCGATAAGAATGATGTCCGGTTTGCCGCTCGGGGTTCCGTTCATGGCTGATCTCCGCTCGCTGCAAAGGGCAGCAGATACGCTTGTCGTTACGCCTTAGGCTGAAAGGGAACGCTGGCGCCTTGCGCCAGCACGACATAGACCCGCCGCCACGGCTGATCGTCGATCGGCTTCCATTTGTGGCCGCCGCCGCAGGTATCTTCGGCGAGCAGGATGGCGCCCGGATGCAGAATGAAATGCTGGCCGCTGCGGGTCTCGAAGTCGAGCGTGCCGGTCAGCGTGATGACCAGTTGCCGCGCCGGCGCATCGTGCCATTCAAAACTTCCGCCCAATGCCGTCCCTGGAACGACACAGCCGTGACCGGCAGCTTGCCGCTGAGCGCGTCGCCGCGCGCGCCGTGGTCGAGCGCGATCATGCCTTCCTCGAAATGCGAATTGTTGTCGACTCCGGTCCACAGCCGCACGCACCTGATCATCGTTTCGCCCCGCGCGATCGGTCGTTGCTCATGCAATTGCCGCGTCTTGTGCTAGCCGCGATGCCCGCCAACTTGTAATCTAAGCGGTAAATATCGTTACCCATCGTCTGTGCGCTGAACAGACTTGCGCACCGTTCACAGATGTTGAAACGCGCATGACAGTTAGCGTCGAATGACAGTTTGTGTTCAATGACTGTTAGCCTTTGGTCTTCTCTCGGGAGAGAAAGATGAGCGAATTTCGTAAGGAAACCGACAGCCTCGGCGAGATCGAGGTCCCCGCCGACAAATTGTGGGGCGCCCAGACCCAGCGTTCGCTTGAGCATTTCAGCATCGGTAAGGACCTGATGCCGCGGGAAATGATCGGAGCCTATGCGATTTTGAAAAAGGCCTCCGCCAATGCCAACCACGCCGCGGGCCGCCTTGACGATAAAATCCACGGGCTGATCGTCAAAGCCTGCGACGAGATCCTGGCCGGGCGGCACAACGAGATGTTTCCGCTGCATGTGTGGATGACCGGCAGCGGCACGCAATTCAACATGAACGTCAACGAGGTGATCTCGAACCGCGTTTCCCAACTAGCGGGCACGCCGCTCGGCAGCAAGACGCCGGTGCATCCCAACGATCACTGCAATATGTCGCAATCGTCGAACGACACGTTTCCGTCGGCGATGTATATCGCCGCGGTTATGGGTGTGAAGGAGCGTCTCATTCCGGCGGTCAAGGCGCTCCACGGCTCCATCGCCGTAAATGCCGCCGCCTGGGATGACATTATTAAAATCGGCCGCACTCATATGCAGGACGCCACCCCGCTGACACTCGGCCAGGAATGGTCCGGCTATGCCGGCATGCTTGCGGACGATCTCGATCGGCTCGAGGCCGCGCTCGTAACCGTTTACCACTTGGCTCTGGGCGGCACCGCGGTCGGCAACGGGATTAATGCCGAGCCGGGCTTTGCCGAGGCCGCCGCTGCCGAAATCGCCAGGCTGACCGGGCTGCCCTTCGTCACCGCACCGAACAAATTCACGGTGCAGGGGTCCCATGATGCGCTGGTGCAGCTCTCCGGCACGCTGCGCACGCTCGCGGTGTCGCTCTACAAGATCGCCAACGACATCCGGCTCCTGTCCTGCGGTCCGCGCGCCGGTTTCTACGAGCTTTTGATTCCGGAGAACGAACCGGGCTCCTCGATCATGCCGGGCAAAGTCAACCCGACGCAGTGCGAGGCGCTGACCATGATCGCGGTGCAGGTCATGGGCAACGATGTCGCGACCGGCTTCGGCGGCGCCAGCGGCTATCTGGAAATGAACGTCTATAAGCCGCTCATGATCTACAACATTATGCACTCCATCACGCTCATGAGCGACGGCTGCGACAATTTCCGCAAATTCCTGGTCAAAGGCACCAAGCCGAACCTGAAGAAGATCAAGGACGACGTCGATCGCTCGCTCATGCTGGTGACCGCGCTCGTGCCGGTCATCGGCTACGACAATGCCTCCGAGATCGCGCATTACGCCATGGAGCACGACATCACCCTGAAGGCGGCGGCTCTGAAGCTCGGCTTCGTTACCGAGGCCGACTTTGACCGCATCGTCGATCCGGCCAAGATGGTGAGGCCCTATGTGGCGAACTGACGATGTCGCGAGCTGAGGGCTACGGATGAAGCGATGCAGCTATTCAAATACGACAGACTTTCCGCCTGGGATGTTGCCTATGCCGTCGACATGGCGATCGCCTGCCTGATCACCTATTGGATCATGGTGGCGCTTCATTCCCGGTTCAGCTTCGGATCGTCCTCCGAGGTGTTCGGAACTTTGTGGGCGATTGTCTCCACCGTCTATGTGTTTCGTGACACACGCGCCAGTTCGGTGTCCGCAAGTGTCGGGCGTGTCATCGCAACGGTGGTCAGCTTTGTGCTGTGCTTGGTCTATCTTTTGCTGTTTCCGTTCACGCCGATCGGACCTGTGGCGGTTCTGGCCTGCGGAACGCTGGTGATGATGGTGCTTGGCCGGCGCGCCGAAATCGGCCTCACCGGGGTCACGACCGCCGTCGTCATGCTGGTCGCGGCCGTCGACACGCCGGACGCGTGGCATCAACCGCTGCTGCGGCTCATGGACACCATGATCGGGATCGCGGTCGGCGTGTCGTGCAAATGGATCGCCTCGCGTGCGCTAGCGCTTTTGCCGCTTGATTTGTCTGCAATGGAGACTTGTAAATGCCAGCCTATTGGATCGCGCGTTCCAAGATCAACGATCCGGTCGAGTACAAGAAATATACCGACCTGGTGCCGGGCATCATCGCCAAGTTCGGTGGCAAGGTTCTGGCGCGCGGCGGCAGATTCCAGATCATGGAAGGACCGGACAAGTTTCAGCGCTTCGTGGTGATCGAGTTCCCGACCTTCGAGCGGGGCGTCGCCTGTTTCACCTCGAAGGAATACGATGCCGCGGCGTCGTTCCGCAGGAGCGGCGCCGGCGAAGTCGAGACCATCATGGTCGAAGGCGGCGAGGACGAAGTAAAGCGGCGATTACGGCTCCAGAGCGAAACCGCTTTGGATTGAATCAATCGTCGCTCTAGCATTTTGATTGAGCATGATCTTTTCGGAAAGCCGGTTTTCCACTTTTCCGGATGATGCTCTAGCCCGCCTTGATATTGGCGAACTTGATCACCTTGGCCCATTTGTCGGTTTCGTTGGCGATGAGCTGACCGAACTCTTCGGGCGATTTCGGCATCGGCACGCCGCCGAGATCGGCGAGGCGCGTCTGCATCTTCGGGTCGGCAAGCGCGGCGCTGATTTCCTTGGCGACGCGATCGAGGATTTCCGGCGGCGTGCTCTTGGGCGCGCCGATGCCCTGCCAGGCAAAGGCTTCGTAGCCCGGCACGAATTGCGACACCGGCGGCAGATCGGGCAGCACGGAAAGCTTGTCGGCGCTCGACACCGCAAGCGCCCTGAGCCGCCCGGCGCGGATGTGGTCGATCGACAGGATCACCTGATCGAACATCACCTGCACCTGGCCTTCGAGCAGATCGGTAATCGCCGGCGCATCGCCGCGATAGGGCACATGCAGCATGTTGACGCCGGTCATCATCTTGAACAGTTCGCCGGCGAGATGCGGCGTCGAGCCGATCCCCCCCGAGGCCATGTTGAGTTCGCCCGGATGCGCTTTGGCATAGTCGATGAGTTCGGGAACCGACTTCACCGGCACCGACGGATGCACGACCAGCACCTGCGGATTGCGATCGATGCCGCCGATCGGCGCGATGTCGCGCACCATGTCGAAACCCGGCAGCGGATTGAGCATGGCGTTGATGACATTTGGATTGGCGATGAACAGCAGCATGTAGCCGTCGGGCGTCGCGCGCGCGACGGTTTCGGCGGCGATGCTATTGCCGGCCGCGCCGCGGTTCTCAACGACGATCGGTTGTCCGAGCCGCTCCTGTATCATCGCGGCGGTCAGGCGCGCCAAGATGTCGGCGGTGCCGCCGGCCGGAAAGCCGACGATCAGATGCACCGGCCGCGACGGATAAGTGTCGGCGCGGGCGGTACGGATGATAGCCGGCAGCGCAAGCGCGCTTCCGGCGAGACTGAGGAATTGACGGCGCTGAAGCTTTGTCATGGCGGCGCACCATAGTGCGCGATTTCGCCCTGTAAAGCGCCTTTTCCTTATGCCGCAGCCACTATGCTGCAGCTCACTACGTTGCAACTCTTGGCTCGCCGCCGCCGGGCGGCGGGACCGGCACGCCGTCCGCTGAGTATTCGTTAAGCTTATTTCGCAACGTGCGGATGGATATGCCGAGCACATTCGCCGCATGCGTGCGGTTGCCGAGGCAATGTTTGAGCGTTTCCAGGATCAGGTCGCGCTCGACCTCGGCGACGGTGCGGCCGACGAGCACGCGGGAGACCTGTTCGGCGGCAAGCGCGGCATGGGCCACGGCCGGCGCGTTCTTTTGCTGGTCGAGCCGGACGCCGTCCGGCGTGAGGATCGCCTCCGGGCCGATTTCGTCGCCGCTTGCCATCAGCACGGCGCGGTGCATGGTGTTTTCAAGTTCGCGGACATTGCCGGGCCAGTAGTTCAAGGTGAGCGTGCGGCGCGCCTCCCACGACAGGGGCCGACCCGGAATGCCGTTCGCCACGGCGTATTTCTTGACGAAGTACTCGGCGAGTTCGAGCACGTCGGCCGGGCGTTCTCGCAAGGGCGGGATTTTCAGGTTCACGACATTGAGCCGGAACAGCAGGTCCTCGCGGAACGCGCCCTCGCGCACCGCTTCGGCGAGATTGCGGTTCGACGTGGCGATGATGCGGATATCGATCGGCACCGGCCGGGTGCCGCCGACGCGGTCGATCACGCGTTCCTGGATGGCGCGCAGCAGCTTGGCCTGCAGCCGCACGTCGATTTCGGAAATCTCGTCGAGCAAGAGCGTGCCGCCATTGGCCTCTTCGAACTTGCCGATGCGGCGCGCGATGGCGCCGGTGAACGAGCCTTTCTCATGGCCGAACAGTTTGGATTCCAGCAGCGTCTCCGGAATGGCGGCGCAGTTGACGCAGATCAGCGGCTTCTTCGAGCGGCCGGACCGGGCATGGACATAGCGCGCTAGGACTTCCTTGCCGGTGCCGGATTCGCCGGTGATCAGCACGGAAGCTTCGCTCGCGGCGATCTGCTGGGCCAGTTTTACCACGCGCGCGAGCGCGTCGTCGCGATAGATCAGATCGCGCGAATCGTCGGTCGCGGCGGCGAGCACGGCCGCAATCCGTTCGGCATCAGGCGGCAGCGGGATATATTCTTTGGCGCCGGCATGGATCGCCGCTACAGCGGCGCGGGCATCGGTCGCGGTGCCGCAGGCGACGATCGGGGCGTGGATGTGTTCGGCCTCGAGCGAAGCGACAAGCTCGCGGATATTGAGCGCTACATCGACCATCAGCAGGTCGGCGCCGCGGCCCGAGCGCAGCACGGCGAGCGCCTGGCTGTTGTCCGCGGCATGGGCGACGAGCGCGCCCTTTTCCATCGCGATCTTCGTCGCGGTGGTGAGCTGGCCGTTAAGTGAGCCGACGATCAGAAGGCGCATGAGAAGTCTCCGGTCCTAGGTCTCTCTACTCGCCGCAACGCGGCGAGGCCGACGAATGTTGATGTTGACGCCGCGGTTCGTGCCGCATGATTACCGATCGGCCTTGATGATTTCCGTCATGGTGACGCCGAGCTTTTCTTCCACCAGCACGACTTCGCCGCGGGCCACCAGACGGTTGTTGACATAGATGTCGATTGCTTCACCGACCTTGCGGTCGAGTTCGAGCACGGCGCCGGGGCCGAGCTTGAGGAGATTGCCGATATCCATTCTCGCCCGGCCGACACCTGGACCGGCACGTCGAACACCGCTTCAAGTTCCGAAGCGATATGGCTGACCGGTCCGTCGGCCGCCGCAACAGACGGCGAGTCGACTTGCGCCTCGCCGGCTTCAAGATTCGGCAGCGGGACTTTGTTGTCGTCGTCCTCACTCATCGTGACCTCCTAAAACTCATTTTCGAGCAAGTCGTGCCCGCTCGGTCGGCTGCTACGCGGCTCGGCTTGTGGCTCAGCTTGCGGCTCTAACTGCAACTCGGCTTGGAACTCGGCTAGTAAATCGGTTTGCGGCTCTGGCGGCGGCGCGGACGGGCCCGCAGCGCTCGCCGACGCCGCTTGTCTTTGCGGTGCGTTGCGGCGCGGATCGGGACCGGCAAGACTGCGGCGCGCGCCGATATAGCCGGTCACTGCGTCGCCGATCACGGCATCGGTCGCGGCGTTGTCGGGCCGACATCCGCGACACGAATTCCAGCAGCAGATTTTCGACCAGTCCGGCTTCGATCGTGCCGATCGTGGACATCACGACGGAAATCTGGCGCAGCTCGTCGTCGTCGAGCAGGGTCCAGATGCCGGACCCGTGCTGCTCGCCGAGCGCGAGCATCAGGATCGCGGCGCGCTCGGGGCCCGTCAGCTGACTTTTTTGCGCACCCTCGGGAAGATTGCTGGCGAGTTGCGCCAGCACGCCATGGAGGTCCTGCTCGGCGGCGGGGTCGGGGGCCCTAGCGGGTGCGTCGGGTGTGTCGTACATGGATCTGATCAGGCGGCCGGCATTTCGTGTAGCCAGTGGCGAATGATGGCGACGGTTTCTTCGGGGTTCTTGTCGGCGAGTTCACCGACCTTCTTGACCGATTGGGCATGCACTTCGCCCTGAATCTGTGCGATATCGATCATCTTGGCGGCGACGCTGGGCTCTTTGGCCAAGGCCGAATCGGGGTCGACGGCGGCGAGGGCGCCGATCGTGCCGTGGGCGAATTCGGGGCCAGCAATCGATTTCGGCTCTTCCGCCGTCACGATGCGCCGCACCAAGGGCCGCACGACAAAGAGCAGAACGACGAGGCCAAGCACGCCCATCACCGCCATTTCGATGGCATGCATGATGTCGTCCTTGGTGAAATGCATCGTTTCGAGCCAGCAGGTCGGCTGCGGGATAATCATGGTCGGCGTTTCGGCAAAGCGCAGATTGACGACGTCGACCTGATCGCCGCGCTTCTGATCGAAGCCGATCGCCGAACGCACCAGCGTCGCGATCTGATCGAGCCCTTCCTTGCTGCGCGGCTGGTAGGTGATGTCGCCCTTGTCGTCTTTGCCGTAGGTGCCGTCGACCAGCACCGCGACGGAGAGCCGGTTGACGCGGCCGCC
Source organism: Xanthobacteraceae bacterium (assembly GCA_049677525.1). Lineage (GTDB taxonomy): Bacteria > Pseudomonadota > Alphaproteobacteria > Rhizobiales > Xanthobacteraceae > BOG-931. The sequence goes on along the minus strand of JBAUCK010000459.1, from coordinate 514 downwards.
TTCGATCACCTCGGTCTTGGTGGTGCGCGAAATCTCGTAATTGACGATTTCTTCCGACTTCCGGCTTTGGTCGCGCGGCGCGGTATCAGCCGGCGGCTTTGGATTGGCGCCGGGCAATTCATTGCCGACAGTGACCTGCTGATTGTTTTCACCGTTTGAGTTGGTCTCTTCGCGGGTCTGGCTCGAGCGGATAACGCGGCCGTCGGGGTCGAATTTATCCGAGGTCTGGGTGATGCGGTTGAAATCGAAATCGGCACTGACCTGTACGCGCGAATGTCCGGGGCCGACGACCGAAGACACAATCGTCTCCACCTGCTGCCGCAGGCGCTTTTCGTAAGACGCCTGCCGCTCGTCGGCGCTGACGTCGCTGCCGGTCTGGCCGTCGGTGGCGCCGTCGGCCAAGAGCTGGCCCTGCTCGTCGACAATCGAGATGCGCTGCGGGCTCAGGCCGTTGACGGCGGTGGCGACCAGATGGCGGATGGCGCGCACCTGCGCCGGATCGAGCGAACCGCGT
>JBAUCK010000458.1:0-3272 GCA_049677525.1 Xanthobacteraceae bacterium | reverse complement strand
ATGAATGGCCCAAATTCCTTGACTTGCGGCCGTGCCGGCCTTAATTCCACGCCTCGCCCGCGGGGGCGTAGCTCAGTTGGTTAGAGCGTCGGCCTGTCACGCCGAAGGTCGCGGGTTCGAGTCCCGTCGCTCCCGCCAATGATTTCAATGGCTTAAGCATACTTGCCACAATCATCCGACTCTTGGTTGGGTGAAACATCCGACTCCGCTGATCACGGTTTCTTCTCTCCTGTGCCACGCAACCGCGCGCGTCCGCGCGCACGCGCCTCGTCGGCCAGGCGCACCACGCGGGCGTCGGCCGGCAAATAGGTCGACTGAAGCGCTTTGTTGCGGTCGATCGAATTCGCCATCTTGTCGGCAAGGGCTGCCGGATCGACATGGCCGGCTTTGGCCTCGACGGCGCCGGAGCGGCGGAAATCGCTGCCGAGCTGCCGGCGATCGCCCGGAAACAGCGTTTCGCGCACGATCCTAAAATGCCGGCCGAGCACGTCGGCGCGATAGGGCACGCCAGCGCGCGGCTTCCCCCCTTTCACCCAAGGGATGAACGGGGGCGTGCGGAAGATCGGCGCGGAGGGGTGCAAATCATTCGGCAGCTTGGCGAGGTAAGCCTTGAGCATGCGCTCGGTGCGCCGCGAGAGCGTGCCAATCGCAGCCTTGCCGGTCTTGGCGCGGGCGAGCTGGAACAGCGGGCCGTCGGCGTCGCCGCTTAGCTGTGCGCGGGTGAGCGAGCGCACGTCGACCGGGGAGAGCATGGTGTCCCAGGCGACGGCGAGCGCCGTCGCGAGGCCGTGATAGTTCATGCGCCAAGCGCATTTGACCAGGCGGACCGCCTCGCCCTCGAACCAGATCGCGTTGCGCGGCTGCGGCGTGCGGCGTCGGATGCCGAGCGAGGGATCGTTGCGCGCGGTGTAGGGCGCGCCGTTCGGCCGCGACAGCGTTTTGCAGACACCCCAGAGCGCACGCCAGATTTTGAGCGCGCGATGTGCCTCGCGCACGCCGATGCAGGGGAGCTGATCGGCATACCAGGCATCGATGTGTTGCAGGTTTGCATTGCCCTTGCACATCGGTGGCAACCGGAGCGCATTTTTTTGATCCTGACCGCCTACCTCGATGAAAGTGGAACCCATGGCGAGTCCCCCCACATCATCATGGGCGGGATGCTTGCCAATGCGCGCCAGTGGGAAAGGTTTGAGCAGAATTTCCGTCGGCTCAAAAAGAAACATGGGTTCGAAATTTTCCACACGAAAAAGTTCAAGCGGCGTACCGGTGACTTTAAAGGTTGGACTCACGAGCAATGTCTTGCCTTAGTAGCTGATCTAGCCCCATTGACGGCAACCGCTTTCACGGAAGGCGTAACCGTTCTTCTCGAAAATGCGGCCTACGACGCCGAATACAAAGCGAGCGAAACCCCGCGAGGGTTGCGGCTAGACAGCAAGTACGGACTCTGCTTTCGCAATTGCTTGCTTTTCTTCGCGTTAGAGGCGCTGAAACGCGCGCATTGAGGGCGGCTCCCCACGCTGAATTTTGTTCTCGAATCCGGGCACAAAAATTTCGGGGATGCATTGCGCATCTTCAATGAGGTCAAGGCTGAATTAAAAGCAAGCGACGCTCAAATGCTGGGTATGATTGCCCCGGCCGGCAAGGACGAATGCGACCCGCTCATGATGGCGGATTTTCTTGCGCATATGGCTTTTATAAGAGGTTCCGTACAGCCTACCGAGCCGTATGATGCTGTCACAAAGCCGCCAGTTGGCCGAACAATGGGCCGCAAAGAGACCGGCGTCACCCACCTCGAATTTCAGCTAGGCGGCCTGATCAAGTTGAAAAATACTTTGATCGAGCAGTTAAAGGCGAGGCGGGCTTCCGCGAAGCGCCCAGCTTCTCGGGAGCAATCTTCTTGAACGCGCGCCCCAGCTTTGGTGTCGATTAGCGTCCCATAAAGACATAAGATCATAAGATCATCGTTCAACACTTGGCGCGATTGCAATAGGGATCGCAGATAGCGTTCCATGTTTTCCAAGGAGGTATGGTTTAATGGCGGTAGCAAGCAAGAAACGTCCCAAGCCTAAGAACGCAAAGAAGTGACAACAGAAAAGCGCTCGACCACAATCAAAGAAGCGCCGACCCCCTACCAAAAAGAAGCGCCGAGCGACCGCACAGAAACCAGTGCCTGCGCAGCTTTTTGTAGTTCATAACGAAAAAACAGCTCAGGCATGGGTCTTCAGCAAGCATGAGGACGCGGTTCGCTCTCGCCAGGAACAAAAGTTGGATCAGTCGCATCTGTGGGGGTGCGCGCTCGACTGCTACAAATTCAAGGACGAAGCCTAGTTTGGCGTACCATGCGCCACCGCGCGGCGTCGTGATGCCACGTGTAGCTGCTTGCTACGCAGCGTCCAACATCGACGCAACGGCGGAGGCCGAATAGGGCAAGCCGATTAGCGTCACGTAGCCGCGCTCAGCAAGGCCCGCAGCAATGGTGCGTAGCGAGTGAGGCCGTCCGTCTGGATTGCCGCGCAACTGACGAGCCAATGCCACCAATTCGTCTGCGCCTTCACGCTCAGCATACGACTTGCGGCCCTCGCATTTACCCTTGAGCCGCTTCACACGCTCCCTAGGGGCTCGTGACCGAATGGAGCGAGCGCCAAGCGCAGCGGGCGCGGCTGCTGTTCTCGCCGACGATCGGCGCCGCCATCGCCGCTCAGCACCGGCACCTGCATATCCGGCCAGGAGGTCAGCCTTAGCGTCCGTCCCGCTTTGCTTGGGCGATGCTTGCAGCCTTGCGTTGACGGCCAAGCTCCATCGGACGGATCAGGTTCTGCCTACGACGACTTGGCTTGTTGCGCACGCCCTCATGAGCATGACGGCTATTAAAGGCGGAGCCTTTTTCACTAGCTTGCTTCATTGCCAAAGCCTTATCTGCGTTTTCGACGAGAGAGGTCTTCGCGGCCATTCGGCGGCGGCGTTCGGTCTCGCTGTTGAGTCGGCGCATGGCCATCGCGAGAACAGCCACCTTGAGTTTGGACCCTTCATCGGCTTTGGAAGGTGTCGCCCCTTTAGGGGAAGCCTTGCCGCGCATTTCGCGGCGTTTTCGGTCAGCCTGCGCCTTCGCCTTCTCACGACGCTCGCGCATCAGCTTCACCAGAGAGGAAAGCTCATCGTCCGGTAGTTCCTGCAGTGCCGGATGGTGGGACTTTTCCACCAGCTCGCGCTCGTCCGCATTAAGTGCCCGTGCTTCCTCTTTTTGAGTAATTGCCATTGATATTGATCCTCTC
>JBAUCK010000457.1:0-2982 GCA_049677525.1 Xanthobacteraceae bacterium | reverse complement strand
GAGTGTTATTGCGTCCTCAGCGATGTAGCGGCTTTCGGCGACAACCAAAGCGATGGCTTCGCCAACAAACGCAATCTCTTTTGACGCGAGAATGAACGGCGAGATATTCGGCGGAAGGACGTTGCTTGGAAATTGAAGGGGAAGGCGGTCTGCCGTCAGCGTCTGGCGTAGGTCGGCCAATGTGTAGATGGCGTGAACGCCGGGGAGGGCCCGCGCCGCGCTGAGATCAATGGAATTGATCAAACCGTGAGCCACAGGGCTTCGCAAAAAAGCCGCCTCAAGCTGGCCGGGCCTATGGAGGTCGTCGACAAATCGTCCCTTGCCGCACAACAAAGCGGGATCTTCAAGACGCGCTTGCCGACGTCCAACGTAGCGCGGGGGGCGCATGGTCATCGCCTAAATAGACCGCGCGGGTCCGCCGCAATAGCTCTACGATTATGAAACTGAAAATGCCCAATCAACCGGATGGTCCCCCGTAAGTCCGGTAGCTGGGCTCCGGTAGTTGTGGAACGCTGCGATTTGCGTTGCTGTGTCATCGCATCACCAGCGACCGTAGCCGGATCCTTGACGAATAGAGTCGTGTCGGCGGCGTCGCCGAGGCACGAAAGAAGCCCGTCGGTTCCACTGCGTCATCGTTGCAAAATATTCGAACAGAAATGACTTCAAAGTAAATTCCGAAAATGCGTTTCCGCATCCGTGCGTATTACTCTTCGACTTGACATCAATCTAACTAACTAGTCAACATGAAGTCACATGCCAGCCGGGCTTGAAGACGTAGAGGCCGAAAATGAGGCAACTATCGACGCGATGCCTTGCGACAATCGCTATTGTTGCAATGACAAGCGTGACGCTTGGCGAAATTAAAAAAGCGACGGCTGACGAAAAAATCCGTATTGTTTTTCCTACCACTCCCACGACGCTTTTTCTTCCGTACTACGTCGCTCAAAAAAAGGGCTGGCTTCCGGGTCTTACGGTTGAAGAAACTTATGTCACCGGCGACTCGAATGCCGTGAGGGCGGTTTTGTCGGACAACGCCGACCTCGGCGGAGGGGTGGGCACGTTTAGCGTTCTTTCGGCGGTTGAAGCCGGCGGTGACATCAAAGTCCTAGGATCCTGGTCGCCGCTTCCCGACTACAATGTGGTGATTAATCCGGAAAAGGGCAGCACGGTCGCTGATTTGGCGGGGAAGATCATCGCTTCATCCGGACCGGGCGCTTTGCCGGATCAACTTCCACGTATTCTGATGCGCAAATATGGAGTTGATGCGTCCGCTACCCGGTTCATTCAGGTTGGAGGACATCCCGCGCGCTTGGAGGCTGTTCTTGGCGGCCGCGCTGACGCCACTCTGGTCAACACCGTAACGTCGCTGGAAGCCATCGAGTCAGGCAAGGTCAAGGTGGTCGCGAAAATCGCGCAAGAGTTTCCGATGTTGGGCTATGTTTGGAATGTCGCCCGCATTTCCACCTTGAACGATCTGAATAAGGCTGCTGCCATACAGCTCCTTACGACTGCCGGTATTAAGGGCGCGCGCTTCATCATGCAGAATCCAGACGAAGCTGCTCAAATCTTAAATGAACGAGTTCCGACCCTCAGCGTCGGTCTGTCGAAACGCGTCATCAAAGACCTTGATAAAGACGGGGTTTGGGGTGTCGATGGCGGTTTGGACCCCAAGATTGCGGACTTTACTGCGAAGACCGGCGCGGATCTTGGTGTTCTCAAGAGTGCGATTGAGCCTTCGAGTTTTGTCGATGGTCGGTTCGTAGACGCCGCTCTCAAGGAATTAGGGCCGGCGAAGTAGGCGGGGCCTAAAATGGGCGTTTCTGAGGCGCGTACCGGTATCGTTAGGAGTAACGAACGGCGGGCGCCAAATTATGTGCATGACGGCACCAGCGTTTCCGCCGGGCACACGCTCATATTCGACGGCGTCAGCAAGTTTTTCGGTATCCGGAAAAATAGCCAGGGCGACGCCGGCATCATGGTCGCTCTCAAGGATGTGCGCGCGACTGTTCAACCGGGCGAGTTCGTTACGCTGCTTGGACCTAGTGGCTGCGGGAAAACGACCCTGCTTCGGATGACGGCTGGACTCTTAAAGCCGGACGAGGGGACGATCACAATCGGTAACGTCGCGGTGAGGGAGCCGCGCAAGGACGCGTGCATGGTCTTTCAGAATTTCGGTCTGCTGCCTTGGAGAACCGTAGCTAGAAACATTGAATTTCCACTCGAACTCGATGGCGTTGGGAAAGGCGAGCGCGCCGAGCGAGCGTTCCACTTTCTCGACCTTCTCGGGCTTTCCGGTTTTGAGAGCCACTATCCTCATGAGCTTTCCGGCGGAATGCAGCAGCGTGTCGGAATCGCAAGAGCAATGATGCGGCAGCCAATCTTGATTTTTATGGACGAGCCATTCGGCGCGCTTGATGCTCAGACTCGCGAACAGCTGCAGGAGGATTTTCTCAAGATATGGCAGCAGACTCGCATGACCGTGTTGTTCGTGACGCACAGTATTGATGAAGCCCTTTGTTTGTCCGATCGGATATTCGTCTTTTCCTCTCGGCCTGGTCGTCTGTCTTCAATCATCGATTCGCCGCTAGCGCCGTATCGGATGACTGACGATGTCAGAACGCTGCCTGAATTTGCGCCATGTCGCGCCAAGCTCAGAAAACTTCTTCAACCGGCCCATTGACGGGATATCACGACTGGATGGCCCAATTGACTTGGACTTCTAATGTGGCGATCAAACGATGAAGTATCTGCCAAATATTATTCGCTTTACGTCCGTCACACTTTTCTTCGCCGCATGGGAGTACTTCGGACGTCATATGAATCCTGTGTTCATGGTGCCGCCGAGTGCCGTGTTTGCCGCAGCGGTGGATCTTATTCGCGATGGCACTTTGCTGATCGCAATGAAACAGAGTTTTCTGCCGTTTGCGGTGGGTCTCGCCATCACGATCGTCGGAGGCATTGCCATTGGGATCATCATGGCGC
>JBAUCK010000456.1:0-21007 GCA_049677525.1 Xanthobacteraceae bacterium | reverse complement strand
CGAATATCAGTTGATCAAGCCCCTCAACGTCGAGATTAGCAGCCACAACCGAAAACAGCCCGGCGACCAATCCCAACTCACTTACGATCGCCCGGCCAGGCCGGAGCCCAAGGAGTGCCCATCCCATCCGTACCTTTTTTGGCACAAATTAACTCTCAGAACCACCAAATCATCGAACAATTCCCACAAATCTAGCCACTTCTGAGATTTTGCATTGTACTCTTTTTTATACAAACTTAGCTCATCTGACAAGCCTGTCTCGGGGATGGACGACATTCTGTCTCGGCATGAACGACCGCCCCGCGCAGCTGCTAAAGGGCGACGAGTTCGATTCATTGAGCGCGAAAGTGCATCGCTGAATAACGGATTGCTTTTGCTGCGATGAAGATCTGTATTTTTGGCGCAGGCGCGATCGGCGGATATCTGGCGGCCGAACTGACCCGCGCCGGCGCCGATGTCTGCGCGATCGCTAGAGGCGCGCACCTGAACGCCATCAAGGCACACGGCCTTACGCTCCACGCCGCGGGCGAGACAAGGCATGTTCCCGTCACCGTCAGTGATGACGCGGCAGAATTCGGCCCACAGGATTTCGTGGTTTGCTCGCTCAAAGCCCATCAAGCAAGCGACCATGCGGAGGCGCTCGCGCCGCTGCTTGGCCCCCGTACGGCGGTCGTCACTGCGGTGAACGGCATTCCATGGTGGTATTTCTACAAGACCAAAGGCGCCTACGAAGGACGCATCCTCAGGGCCGTCGATCCTGAAGGGCGACAGTGGAATACGATCGGCCCGCAGCGCGCGATCGGATGTGTAGTCGATTGCGCGTGCGAACTGGTGGCACCGGGCGTCATTGAACACCATGAGTTCAACCGCCTGACCCTCGGGGAACCGGACGGCTCCATATCGGATCGCGTCACCACTTTCGCCCGCATGCTCACCACAGCGGGGTTTGATGCGCCGGTTCGTGAAGAGATCAGATGGAATATCTGGCTGAAGCTCTGGAGCAATCTTTGCTTCAACCCGATAAGCATGCTGACGGGAGCGACGGTGGATCGCATCGCGACAGAACCGGCACTGCGCGCACTTTGCGAGCGGCTCATGCGCGAGGCCAAATGCGTCAGCGACGCACTCGAGACTATTATCGATGAAAGCTGGATTGGCCGGCGCCTGAACAATGCCGCCAAGGTCGCCGGACACAAGCCTTCGATGCTCCAGGATTTCGAGCGCGGCCGGCCGATGGAAATCGACGCGCTAATGACGGCCGTGGTCGAGATGGCTCGGCTCGCCGGGACCGCGATCCCGACGATCGAACTCGTGTTGGGACTTGTCCAGGAGCGCGCCGAGCAAGCCGGCCTCTACCGGCGCCCGCAATGACCAGGCGTCGGCAATTGCGGAGGCAGGCCGACCGCAATCAGGCGCTCGGAATAACCGGCAGAAGCAGATAGGGCTGCTGTCCTTCCGCGAAATGCAGAGTATTTGTTCCGCCGAATATCTCCGCCGGTCGGTCCTTCGGGTGAACGTGAAGAAACGGACCCACGCCGGTCAGGGAATATTTGACGCCATCGATCATGAGCGGGGCTCCGGCATGCTCATAATCCTTGCCTCGAACCGACAGACAAAGCCGATAGCCTGGCGGAACGACGATGCAGCTCGGCCATATCTCGACGTCGAGATCGACCGGCTTGCCCGGTTGCAGCGGCAGAAATTCAGTATGACTGTGATAAGGCCGATACGGCAGACTTCGTGCCTCATCGAGTTTGCGGTGGGATGCCCGCAGCCAGCCGTTCGCTATCGGCGTCCGCGGATCGTTTGAGCCTATGAACGTGACCTCCTCCCCCGCGGGATCGAACAGCCGCAACACGAGAAACATGTCGGCATCTTTGGTCGAGGACGACAACGCAAGGCGAGCCATCATCGGGCCGGTTATTTCCAACGGCTTGTCACTCGCGGGAAGGATGAAATCTTTGCCATCGCCAAGCGCGTCGTAGCTCAACGTGGTGGTGCACTTGGGCTCGTCGCGCCGAAGACTCATGCTCTCCGGATCCAGGTAGAACTTCGTCCACTGTGTTTGCGCAAGAGGCCATTCACTCTCATGACGCTCCACAAATTTTTCGTGAGGATGGCGAATCTGAAGCTGAACGCGCGGCTGACTGTTCCAGCCGGTGTCCTCGCCTTTGAGAAAATATCTAAAGAAACGCTTTTGAAGCCCTAAGCCGTAGTCGGTGTAGAAGTGAGACCAGTGCGCATCGCCATGGACTTCCAGCCATTTCTGTTTTGAAGCAGCGGCCAGAAAACCTTCGAAATTTCCTCGCGGATGCAGCCCTTGACCGCCCCAGTTTGCCGCGCTGAGCACGGGCAGATCAATCTTGCTGAAATCCGGCGTACGCTCCAGAGAAGCATCATCCTCCAGAGGATGATCAAGCACGAATTGCTCGATGTCGATCCGGTTTTCTTTCAATTGCGCTTCGTCGAGCGTTGGCGGCCCGGAAACCAATTCTCCGGTCACGCGGCTCCGCAAGCCTCGTTCGCCCAATCCGTACTGCACGCGATGGAACGCGCGGGGATAAAGATTGTCGAGAAATCCACTATAGATGCCGCCGTGGCGCGCAAATTCGCGGTACCAATTTGCCGCGCCTTCCCACACGCAGATCGCCGCCAGATGCGGCGGCTTATGTTGCGCGACGAACCATTGGTTCGACGCGAAATAGGAGATGCCGTTCATACCAACCTTGCCGGTGCACCAAGGCTGCGCGGCGGCCCATTCAATGCACTGATAGATGTCTTTGGCCTCTCGTGGCGACCAGGGATTGAGAAAGCCCGGCGAGCGGCCGGCGCCGCGCGCATCGACGCGCAGGCAGGCATAGCCGTCGGGCACCCATTTTTCCGGGTCCACAACTTCCCAAACCTGGTACTTGCACGTTGATCCGTCCGCGACTTCCGGAAACGCCTTGATCATGCGTCCCCAGGCGCTGGGATTGCCGTCCTGGAAAGCGAGCCCTTTGCCGAAAGATCCGCAAGACAGGATCACCGGATACTGTTTGTCGTCGCAGGGCCGAAACAGGTCGGCGCGCAAGACGTTTCCATCTTCCATCGCGATAGGCACATCCCAATCAATTTTCATTCCGTCGCGGATTTCAGTCATTCGAGCCTTCTGCCATCCGATGCTTTGGCTTTGAGAAGCGGTGGACATTAGCGTACCGCGAAAACGAATGCATTGGTGCTATCCACGTTCCACCGAGTGAGATCGCACCATACACGATCACTCGACACTGCTCTGTCTGGCTGAAATACTGCGCTTAAGGTAGCGCGATGAACTGATGATCGTGACTCAGAAGCACGACATTCCCGTGCCGAACGTAGGATTTATAGGGAGGGGTCTCGAATGTTTATAAACCTGCTGCGTGCCGGCTCGAGAAGAGTCCGGACTGGGGTTGTTCTGGGTGCGCTGATTGCATCGGCAGGGATCGCCTTCGCGCAAGCCAACTATCCGTCCCAGCCAATCCGCCTCGTAGTGGGATTCGCCGCCGGCGGCCCCAGCGACATTCTGGCGCGAGTCGCAAGCTCCGCGATGAGCAAGACGCTCGGTAGCCAGATCTTCGTGGAAAACCGCACCGGAGCCTCTGGCAACATCGCTACCGAAATTGTCGCGCACGCCGAACCGGACGGCTATACGCTGCTGCTGGCGACCATTAGCCAGCCGGTCAACGAAACACTCTTCAAGGATTTCCCGTATCGGGGCGCCACTAACTTCACGATGATCGCTTCGATGGTCCAGACCGGTCTCGTACTGCTGGTGAACCCGGAGCTGAACGTCAAGAGCGTTCAGGACCTGATCACGCTCGCCAAAGCCAAGCCCGGTGAAGTGCTCTATGCGACGGCCGGCAAAGGCACCGCGACCCATCTCGCCGCCGAGCTCTTCAATGAAGCTGCCGGCGTCAAGATGACACCCGTGCACTACCGGGGTGGCGGCGAGACCCTCAAGGATTTGCTGTCCGGTCAGGTCAAAGTGATGTTCTCGACTCTGCCGCCGGTGCTCGACCTCATAAAGCAGGGCAAGCTCCGCGGCATAGCTACGACTGGACTGCAGAGAGATAAGTCGCTCCCCGACTTGCCGACTATCGCTGAGGTCGCGATCCCCGGTTACGAAGTGCAATTGTGGTCAGGCCTTTCCGCGCCAAAGGGGACGCCGAAACCGATAATTGACAAGCTTGCCGATGCGGCGAGCAAGTCGCTGGACGACCCCGAAACGTTGAAGGTACTCGATCAACAGGGCTATACACCGAAGTATCTGGGCCCGGCGGAGTTCGAGAAGTTCTACGCGAGCGAAGTGACCAAATGGTCCAAGGTCGCAAACGCGATCGGCCCCGATTAGAAATCCGCAATGTCACGAAACGAACCGGGCCGCCCCCGAAGGGCGGCCTGCTTGTATGAGCAAGCAAGATGATACGTGCAGCACTCGTTGGACTTGGCTGGTGGGGCAAGACGCTGGTCGAAGCCGTCCAGGGCAAGAGCACCGCAATCCGGTTTATCGCCGGTCACAGCCGAACGCCTGCCAGCGCAATGGACTTCTGCCGGCATCACGGCATCGACTTGCGCAATGATTTCGAGAGCCTGCTGCGCGACCCGCAAATCGATGCCATTGTCAGCGCGACCCCGCACTGCGACCATGAAACGCAGGTCGCGAAAGCTGCCGACGCGGGCAAGAACATCTACATCGAAAAGCCGCTCGCACTGACGCTGCACGAGGCCGAACGGTCGGTTGCCAAGGCTCGCGCGGCCGGCGTCGTTTTGGCTGTGGGCTTCCAGCGCAGACACTCTCCGTCGCACCTTGAATTGAAGGCCCGCATCAAACGCGGTGAACTCGGCTCGATTGTCCATTGCGCCGGTGAAGCAACAGCCCCCGGTGCGCTGACGCTGGCAAGAACGTCATGGCGCGCCGACGCAGACGAAATGCCGGGCGGCGCCATGACGCCGCTCGGGATTCACATGCTCGACGGAATGATCGATCTGTTCGGTGAAATCGAGGACGTCAACTGCATCAACCTACGCCGGGGCTCGCCATACGTGGACGACACCACCAGTGTCTTGATGTCGTTTCGCAACGGCGCGTCGGGCAGCCTGGTCAGTTCGCTGGCAACGAGCCGCAGCTATCGAACGATGGTCTATGGAACTAAGGCCTCGGCCGAGGCACTCCGCAGGGAGAACGAACTGCTCAATCTGACGCCGGTGCCCATCCCGTCAGCGACTTCCGCCGCCAAACCGGAAACCATCAATTTCACAGGGGCTGAACCGGAAAAAACCTCTCTGGAAGCGTTTGCCGCGGCGATCGGCAGCGGGCGTCAGTTCCCAGTACCCGCGGAAGAGTTGCTGCACTGCGTTGCCGCATTCGAGTCGATCGTTCAATCGGGAGTGAGCCGGCAGACAGTCCGGGTGCCAGCCGGCCGGGCATAGTACGGGGACCGTTCAGAACGTTTTCGCGTCGTTTTCCTCGCCTTTGCGAGTCGTCGCCGCGTTCGGAAACACCGTCTTGATCGCATGCATCGCAATCAATTCGTCTTCGAATGACTTCACGCCGGAAACGCCGACAGCACCGATAATTTCGTCATCGATGATGATCGGCAGTCCGCCCTGCGCCGCGATGAAGGGAAACGTTGCATAGGCCGGATGAGGCCCTTCGATCCACTTCTCCCACACAACGGTGGGCCGGCAGGTCATCGCGGAGGTCGTAGCCTTGGCGATCGCGATCTCATCGTTGCCGGGACGCGCGCCATCCATCCGATAGAGCGCTACCATCCTTCCGCCATCGTTGAGGATGGCGATGACCACCTCCCAGCCATTTCGTTTGGCCTCGTCTTCGGCTGCGGACAGAAGCTTCTTCGCGTCCTCAAGCGTGATCGCAGGCTTCATCTTCATTCGCGGTTCCTCCTGGGTGACAGCATTCGTGCCCAATCTGCGAAATCGGTCAAGCTTCACGGGACGGCCGCCCGCCCAGTGGAATCCACAAATTCCAGCCTGCGGAACAGCATTCCGCGCGATCTTGACGCCGCGATAGCTACTGCGCAAACGTCTGGGCGTTGAGACTGTTGTGAGGTCAGATGGATTTCAAGCTTTCGCCCGAACACGTTCAGATTCGTGATCTGACGCGGCGTTTTTGTGCATCCGAGATTGCGTCACGCCTTGAAGAGGCGGAGGAGACGGAAACGTTTCCGCGCGAGATATTTCGGAAGTGGGGCGATCTCGGACTGTTCGGCATTCGTTATCCGGAGGCCGACGGCGGCTCCGGCATGGACAAGGTCGCCGATTGTATTGTCCGCGAAGAGATCAGCGCGGTATCGCAGAGTTTCGCGACCTCATGGTCGGCCCATTCTCACCTCGCGCTGTGGCCGATTTGGCGCATCGGTACCCCCGAGCAGAAGAAAGGTTATTTCCAGCCGGGCTTGGCCGGAACCAAGATCGGAGCCTTCGCGCTGAGCGAACCCGATACCGGATCGAACATTCGCGAACTCACGACGAAAGCCGCAAAAATCGCCGGCGGCTACCGTTTGCGCGGCAGGAAACTTTACATCTCCAATGCGCCGATGGCTGATTTCATGCTTGTCGCCGCCCGGACGCGCCCCGATCTGACCAACGAAGCAATCAGCTTGTTCGTTGTCGACTTGCCGCACGGTGACATAACGATTTCGAAACTCAAGAAAGAAGGCATCCGCGCCTCGGAAACCGGAGAGGTTTTCCTCGACGACGCCTTCGTACCGGAAGGAGCTTTGCTCGGCGGGCGTGAAGGCACCTACAAAGTGATTCTGGAGTCGCTTTCGGAAAACCGTGTCGGCGTTTCGGCCAATGCCGTTGGCATGGCGCGTGGGGCATTCGAGGCAGCGCTGAGCTTTGCCAAAACACGTCTGGTTTCCGGCAAGCCGATCCTGAAATTCCAGGCTATCAGTCACAGGCTCGCAGACATGGCCGCCGAGATCGAGTCAGCCCGCTGCATGGTGATGTACGGGGCATGGCACGTCGACAACAACACATTGGATTTCGCCACCGCGGCGAAGGTCAAGCTGATCGCCACCGAGACGGCAGTGCGTGTGACCGAGAACGCGATCCGCATTCTCGGCGGCGCCGGCATCATGCGGGAATATCCGGTCGGCCGCTTCCACCGCGACTCGCTCGTTTACATCATCGGCGATGGAACGTCCGAGGTTCAGCGCAACATCATCGCCCGGTCATTCGTTTAGAGGACGCCATTCGTTTAGAGGACGCTATGGGTGCAAAGGCCGTCATCTCAGGGGCAGCCGACACAGCGGTCGGCAAGCTGCCGCACCACAACTGCATGAGCATCCAGGCTGAGGCCGCCCGGGCCGCCATCGCCGATGCCGGTCTCGCCGCGACCGACATCGATGGCGTTCTGGCCTCATTCTCCTTTACGCAGCCGCATTTGATGCTTGCTTCGGTGTTTTGCGAGTACATGGGACTCAAGCCGTCGTTCACCACAGCGGTGCAATCCGGTGGTGCGACTGCCTGCACCGCCATCATGATCGCAGCATCGCTGGTCGAATCGGGCGCCAGCAAAAACGTCCTCGTGGTCACCGGCGACAACCGCCTGACCGGCCTGCCGCCGGGCGGGGCGGCAGCCATGCTGGCGCAAGTTGGTCATTCCGAGTACGAGCAGCCTTATGGCATCAGTGTGCCGGCTGCCTACGCATTAGTGGCCCAGCGCTATATGTATGAATACGGCGTGTCGGAAGAGAGCCTCGGCGCCATCGCGGTCACCCAGCGCGCCTACGCCGCCAGGCATCCGCACGCACACATGCGCGATCCGATTACACTCGACGATGTGATGAAGTCGCGCACCATCGCGGCGCCGCTGAAACTTCTCGATTGCTGCCTTGTTTCCGACGGAGCGGCAGCAGTCGTTGTCAGCGCGCCAGACCGGGCGCCGAAGGATGCGCGCGTCACGATCCTTGGCTCCGGCCAAGGACATACCCACGAACACATCTCCTTTGCGCCTTCCCTTCTCGATTTCGGCTGCAAGAGGTCCGCTGAGCAGGCCTTCGCCGGCGCCGGGGTATCGCCAGCGGAAATCGACGTCGCGGAAATCTACGACTCGTTCACGATCACGCTGACCGTCGAACTGGAGTCCATGGGCTTCTTCGGCAAAGGCGAAGCCGCACTTGCGGCAACGGCTGGCGAACTTGGGCCAAAGGGTCTGCTTCCCTGCAACACGCACGGCGGCCTGCTGTCCTACGGACACTCCGGCGCTGCCGGCGGAATGTTTCACGTGGTCGAAGCCGTAGACCAGCTTCGTGGACGGGCCGGCCCGCGCCAGATCCAAAATGCCGAGCTTGCATTTGTTCATGGTGACGGCGGCATCCTCTCAGCGCACTGTTCGCTTGTCCTGGGGCGGGCACTAGCATGAGCAAGCCGGTCCCCCATCCTACGACAGACAGCGCCGCATTCTGGGTCGGCTGCAACCGCGACGAATTGCTCTACCAGCGGTGCCGCGCCTGCGATCATGTCCAGTTCTATCCAAGACCGACTTGCACCAGGTGCCAATCCGATAAGCTCGATCTCGCGCCTTCGGCAAGGCGCGGCACGATCCATTCGTTCACCGTGGTCCATCGAACGGCCAATCGCGCGTTTGACAGCGACGTACCCTTCGTGATCGCCCTTATCGATCTCGACGAAGGCTTTCGCATGATGATGAACGTCATCGGCGACGGCCGGTTATCCGCCGCGATCGGTCGGCGCATTCGCGTCACATTCGAAGCCTGCAGCGCGGAGCAAAAGCTGCCTCAAGCACGATTGGAGGCAGCAACATGATGACGTTCACCGCCTTTCGTCCGGATACGTTCCTGGGCACGCATGATTTCGTATTGTCCCGCGAAATCGTCGATCGGTGGACTGATCTGTTCCCCGATGATCGGGCGAGCTTGCCGACCATTCCGGCATCGATGATGGCGATGATCCTGATGCGCGCCTTCACCAACATCCTCAGTGAACGGCCTCAGGGCAACATTCATGCCGGCCAGAAATTCTGGATCACGCGTCTGCCCAGCATCGGCGAACACGTCGTGACCACTTTGCGATGCGTCGGTAAAGAAGAGAAGAACGGCCGCCAGTGGATCACGTTTTCCAGCGAATCAAACGGCGTCGCAGGACAGCTCCTGTTTCGCGGCCAAATGACAACGATATGGGCAGCGTGATGTTTCCCGATCAGCTCATTGAACGCCGAATGCAGGTCGATCGCACAGCGATCAGGCGCTACGCCGACGTCACCGACGACCACAATCCGATCCATCTCGACCCGGACTTTGCCGCGAAGACTCCCATGGGCGGGATTATCGCTCACGGCATGCTCTCGCTCAGTCTGCTGTGGCAGTCATTGCAGGCGACATTCGGGACGGAACGCATGGCCGGCGTCGCCCTCGACATCCGCTTCATTCGGCCGGTCCGGGAAGACGACTGGGTTTCGGCCGGGGGCCAGCGCAGCGAAGACGATAACGGCTATCAGGTCTGGGTTCGGGCCGAAGGCGGCAATCGATCAGAGATCGTAATCTCTGGGGCTGCAACAATCGGAGTCGCGAAATAAGCATCCAACGAAAACGTAAGGAAACGCCAGTCATGAACAAACCAAAAGTGATCTTGTCGCGAGCCAGCGACAATAAATGGGAAACAAAGGGGCTGCGTAGCTTTCTCGAATATCGCAATCTCGGTATCGAGGAAGCGACCGACGGAAAGTTTGGTGGAAGCATTGCGCGTGCGCTGCACGCAAAGAAGGCGAGCGATCACGCTGCCATGCACTATCACACCGTTGGGTTCCATCTGACGATGGTGCTGCGCGGCTGGATGCGCACTTACTATGACGGCCTCGGCGAAGTCATTCTGAAGGCCGGCGACTGCGTCACCTATTCCGGCGAGGTGGTGCAGGCTCACACCGAACATTCCGAGGATTTCGAAGTGCTCCAGATCACGATGCCGGCCGAATTTCCGACCATACAGGTTGAGGAAAAACGATAGTGACTGCCGTTGCACCATCGATAATACGTCCGGCAAGTCGTCCGAACAGCGCCGGGGTCGCAAGACTGGCCGTTTCGGCCGCCGTCGATGCGAGTTACCGACCGCCGCGGGACCGCAACTTCATCGAACCGCTGGCGCGTGGGCTATCTATTCTCCAGGCGTTCACATCGGAAGACAATTGGCTCGGAAACTTCGAGATTGCGTCGCGCGTTGGGCTTCCCAACGCGACTGTCAATCGGCTCCTAAAAACTCTCGCCGGACTGGGCTATCTTGCCTACTCGCCGCAGTTGCGCCGATACCGGCTCGCAGCCGCGGTGCTCTCTCTTGGCTACGCCGCAGTCGCGAGCAGCCCAAGCCAGGATCTGCTGCGCCGCGATATGCAGACACTGGCCGACGCGACAAATACCTGCGTCATTCTCGGCCAGCGTGACCGTCTCGATATTGTCTTGCTCGAGATCTGTCGCAGCAACTCTTCATTCGTGACGCTGCGTCTCGAAAAAGGCGGCCGGGTACCCATCGCCGAGACCGCCATGGGTTGGGCCCTGATGGCCTCGCTTCCGGCTGAAGAGCGCGAATATTTGCTGACCCACATCCGGCAAAAAAACACGGAGAAGTGGGCCCTGTTCGAGCACAAGATCCAGCGCGGCCTGTCACAGTTCGACCGGACCGGCTACTGTGTTTCGCTCGGCGCCTGGCGTTCCGAGATCACCACCGCAGCGGTGCCACTTGTGCCCGCGAACCGCTCCGCGGCCCTCGTCATCGGCTGCGCCAGCATCAGCCCTTACATGCCGACCAACCGGATCAATCGGGAAATCGGTCCCGCGCTGGTTTCACTCGCTAAGCGCATGAGCGCTGAGTTGCCGAATTACGACAGCTGATCATGAACGCCGGATCGATGAAAAAGAGTGCCACGGGTGCGGTTCTGGTCACGCAGACGCTTGAGCGCGGATTGGAAGTGCTGCGGGCGTTTCACAATGACGCAAAGCCGCTGGCCAATCGGACTCTGGTAGAGCGCACCGGTCTGCCGAAGGCGACCGTTTCGAGGATTACCAGCACGCTCGTCAGCCTCGGCTATCTCACGCGCATCGCTTCTACCGGCCGTTATCAGCTGGGCACCGGGATGCTGAGCATCGGCAACGCCTTCCTGGGCGGCTCGAGCACCCGGCGTGCTGCGCTTCCGATCATGGAAGAACTGGCGGCACGCCACGACGTGTCGATCGGCTTGGCCGTCCCTGATCGGCTTAACATGGTCTACACGATCTGGTGCCGCAGCCCGAAAACGCTGACGCTTCGCCTGACCGCCGGTTCAATTCTGCCGATGGCCCGTACGGCGGTCGGCAGGGCCTATCTTTGGGCGTTGCCGTCCGCGACGCGGCGCAACCTCCTAGCACAAATCAAGGAACAGGAAGGCTCGAAGGCAGGCCCCATTATCAACAGCATTCACGCTGCGTTCGAGGACCTCGACCGCGACGGCTTCTGCGTCCGCATTGCCGAATTCCAGAAGAATACGTTTGGCGTCGCCGCACCGCTCGTCTTCGGCGGCGGCAGCACGATCATGTCACTCGGCTGCGGTGCCGCCACCCTCAATGTGAAGGAGGCCGCGTTGCGGCGGGTGGTCGCGCCGGACCTGGTCCGAACGGCGGCGCAGCTTCAGGCCGTCATTTCTCAGACCATGGACTTAACTGAGTAAGGCACAGAAATCGGCGGCATCCCATGAGCGATCGTTACACACCCTACACGCACTTGCTTCTCGATTGGCCCGCGCCCCGGGTTCTTCGCATCATGCTGAACCGGCCAGATCGCCTTAACGCGATCGATCAGCCCGCACATTCGGAGCTCGCGAATATCTGGCGCGAGATCGATGCCGATCCGGATGTATCGAGCGTCATCATTACCGGCGCCGGCCGCGCGTTCTCCGCGGGCGGCGACCTCGATATGGCACACGACCTCGCCGTCGATTTCGAGAAACGATGCGCCGGATGGAGGGAAGCGCGCGACCTCGTCTACAATATGGTCAATTGCAGCAAGCCGATCATCAGCGCGATCCGCGGTCCCGCCGTCGGCGCAGGCCTCGCGGTCGCGCTGCTTGCAGACATTTCGATTGCCAGCAAGACGGCCAAGCT
This sequence comes from Xanthobacteraceae bacterium, assembly GCA_049677525.1. Lineage (GTDB taxonomy): Bacteria > Pseudomonadota > Alphaproteobacteria > Rhizobiales > Xanthobacteraceae > BOG-931. Next base: position 8,876 of record JBAUCK010000456.1, on the reverse strand, counting down.
CATCGACGGTCATACAAAACTCGGCGTCGTTGCAGGCGACCACGCTGCAATCGTGTGGCCGCTGCTGTGCGGAATGGCGAAGGCGAAATACTACCTTTTGCTCTGCGAAACGCTGACGGGAGAAGAAGCCGAACGCATCGGCCTCGTTTCGCTCGCCGTCGATGACGCGATGCTCGACGCCAGAGCGCTGAGCACGGCCACCAAGCTCGCCGATGGTGCACCGGCGGCAATCCGCTGGACCAAATATGCTTTGAACAACTGGCTGCGCAGCGCGGGGCCGACGTTCGATGCATCGCTTGCGCTGGAATTCCTTGCCTTCAGTGGTCCCGACGTGAAGGAAGGCATTGCCTCGATCAGGGAAAAGCGCCCCCCGAAATTCAGTCGCAGGTCACCGGTCTAAGTCATGGAAATCATTGACCTACACTCGCATTGGGGCACCAAGCGCGGCTATGTTTTGCAGACCGAAGCCGAGCTCGCACAACAGCGCGCCACGTGGAGATCTGAACCGGCCTATCACACCGAGCAGCAGATGGCCGATTACTTCCGCGCCTGCGGCGTGAAGGCAATTCTCGATTTCGGATTCACCAAATTTCGTCCCCTCGATGAGATGCGGGCGCTGCACGATTATGCGTTGCAGACCGAGCGCGAGCACCGCGACGTCATCCTCGGCCACTGGATTCATATCGATCCCAAGATGGGTGGGGACGGCGTGCGCGAGCTGCGGCGTTGCATCGACAATCGCGTCGGCTTCATCGGCTACGGCGTATCGGGCTCATTATCGCCACCGGCAAGCGACCAGAGCTACGACCCCTACTACAGGCTCTGCATCGAGGCGGGCATACCGGTCCTGATTTTCGTCGGAACGACTGGGCTTGGCGCCGGCCTTCCGGGCGGCGGAGGCGTGATCCTCGATCATTGCCATCCACGCCATCTCGACATGGTCGCGGCGCTTCACCCCGAACTGAAGATCGTCGCTGCGCGCCCGGGCTGGCCCTGGCAGGCTGAGACGATTGCCGTGCTGATGCATAAACGCAATATCTGGTACGAGCTTCACGGCTGGTCGCCGAAATATCACACTCCCGACCTCAAGCACGACATCGCGCGGCGATTGCAAGATCGCATCATGTTCGGCGGCGACTACCCGCTGTTCACGTACGAGAGGCTGGTCAAGGAGTGGCGCGAGGAACGCTACTCGGAAGACGTCCTCGAAAAACTTTTCCACCGCAATGCGGAACGATTCTTTCAAGACCTTGGGCTCAAATGGACCTGAACCTCAAAGGCAAGATCGCGATCGTCGGCGGCGCCAGCATGGGCATCGGCCACGGCATCGCGCGCACACTTGCGGCCGAGGGCGCCAAGGTGGCGATGACCGCCCGGCGGGAGCCGGCTTTGCGCGCCGCGGCCGAGAAGCTCCGCGAGGCCGGGCTGGATGTGCTTCCGATCCAGGCCGACTGCCGCCTGCCCGACGATTGCACGCGCGTGGTCGATACGGTCGTCGGCGAATGGGGCGGCGTCGACATCCTCGTGAACAACGACGGCGCCCCGCCTCTCGGCAATATCCTGACACTCGACGACGCGGCATGGCACAAGGCGATCGAGCAGAATCTGATGTACGTGGTCCGCATGGTCCGCGAAGCCGCACCCCACATGATAAAACGCGGAGGCGGCAGCATTCTCAACATCACCGCGATCTCGGCGATCCAACCCTATGCAGGCTTTGCGCTGTCGGTCGCAAGCTGGGGCGGCGTCATCGGTTATGCCAAAACGCTGTCGATTGAGCTTGCGCCGTCGGGGGTCAACGTCAACACCATCTGCCCGGGCTACATCGAAACATCGAGACTCGAAAAGGTCTTCGCCGCGGGCGGCGAGGATCCGGATCGAGTGCGTAACGAACTGATATCGCAGGTGCCGATCGGCCGGATCGGAAATGTCGAAGATATCGCAAGCCTTGTCGCGCTTTTGACGTCGCCGCGCGGAAGCTACATCACCGGAACCACCATCCAGGTTGATGGCGGTCTGCTTAAACACGTTCGCTGAGGTCAGAGATCATGAGCTACCAAACCGTGATGGAGCCGAAGCTGGCAGAAGCCTACAAGGCACGCGGGCTTTGGACGGGAGAGACCTTTTTCGAAGTTCTCGAGCGGCAGGCCAAACGCTACCCGGACCGCGAAGCGCTCGCCGACGCGACGTCGCGCATCACCTATAGCGGACTCAAGGACAAGGTCGAGCGTTGCGCTGAATTCTTTCGGAGAATCGGGATCAAACGCGGTGACGTCGTCACGATCCAGCTGCCCAACCGGATGGATTTCCCTATCCTGTTCTTCGCTCTGGAGCTGATCGGCGCCGTCGCCAACAAGGTCAACCCCGACTTCCGCGCCCGCGAACTTGAATACATCCTCAAGTTTTCCAACAGCAGCGCTTATGTCTGCCCCAAGAACTTCAAAAACTTCGACTATGTGTCCTTGGCCAAGTCGCTCCAGCAAGCCGTGCCGAAGCTCTCGCACGTCATCGTGGCCGGCGGCGCCGCCGACGGCGCACACGACCTCGACGCCGGTTTGCGCGAATGTCCGCCCATTTCGGCAGCGGAGCGGGTCAAGATGGACCCAGACGAGATTTTCCGGATGGCCTTCACGTCCGGGACCACCGGCGATCCTAAATGCGTGCTGCACTCGTTCAATACCTCGCTCTACGCCAGTTATCTGCTGAACGAGGACATGAAGGTTACGGAAAAGGACGTCATGCTGATCTGGCTGCCAGTCGGTTTGAACTGGGGCTATATGACCTTGATGCAAAGCATCATGGCCGGCGCACGCGGAGTCATGATGGAGCGGTTCTCGGCGCAGGGAGCGCTGGATCTCATCCAAAAGGAGCGCGTGACCTACATTGCCACGGCACCGGCGTCGATCGTCGCAATTTTGAACGAGCCCACACTCGAGACTTTCGACACAAGCTCGCTACGCGTCATAATTACCGGAGGCGCCTCGGCCGCGATCGAGACCATCAAGGATTATCAAGCGCGCATGAGCGGCCACCTGATCGAGCTGTATGGCATGCTCGAAACCGGATTCCACACCTATACGCGCTTCACCGACGACCCCCAGAAGGTGAATGGAACGATCGGCCGGATTGTTGGCGCGATGGAGCTTCGTATCGTCGACGACGCCGGCAACGACATGCCCGAGGGCGAAATCGGCGAGATTTGCGCGCGCGGCCCGAGCGTTCACCTCGGGTACCACAACAACCCGTCGGCAAACGCCGCCGTGTTTTTTCGGGAAGGCTGGTTCCGCACTGGCGACCTCGGCCGCTATGCGGACAAGCAGGGCAATGTCCAGATCACCGGCCGCAGCAAGGAGATCATCAACCGCGGCGGCAAGAAGTTCTTCCCGCGCGAGGTCGAGGAAATCCTCTACACGCACCCGAAGATTCTTCATGCCGCAATGATCGGCCTTCCCGACCAGCGGCTTGGCGAACGCAACTGTCTGTGCGTCGTGCCGAAGCCGCAACAATCGATTTCCCTCGATGAGGCTGTCGGCTTCTTGAAGGGTCAGGTCGCGGACTACAAACTGCCTGAGATGATCGAACGATTTGACGATCTGCCGATGACGGGAACGGGGAAAATCAGGCGCCACATCCTGCGCGATCAGGTCTTGGCCCGAGCGGGCCAGACCCAGCCGAAATGACGCTGCAAACGAGACCGGCCGGTCATATGAGCGGCCGGATCATTTCTGTCCGATCAGAGTTCGACGGTGTCGAAATCGGCGGGAAGGACGATCTCCAGCATTTCGCAATCCTCGGAGTAGTCCAGAACGGTATGCTTGATCTTATTCGGCTGGATCCAGCATGAGCCGGGCCGCATGGTGATCCGGCGGCCGTCGTACTCCCCCTTCATCCATCCCTTCAGCATGAAGACGAGTTGGAAGTCCACGTCGTGATGATGCCGCCTCGAAACCACGTCCGGGTCGCAGCGGCCCAGCAGGCGAATGACATGCGCGACCACAGCGCCCTTCGTCGCCTTGGCGACACCTAGGTCGCGATACTTTGCGTAGCTTCGGAAGCCTTTTTTGTAGTCCTTTTCGGCGAAATGATTCACCGTAAAAACCTGTTTGGGCCACTTCTGCGGGGAGCGAACCGCTTTCGCTCTGCCGGCAGACCTCGCTGCGGCATCCCTCTTTCCTACAGGCTTGGCGCGTCGGGCGGCCCCGGCTGTCGTGTTGGCTTTTGTTGTTGTCTTCGCCACGTCTTTTCCTCGCATGTCGGCAGCGTTTCCTGGCGCCTCACGGAAGCATCGCGTTTCCCGGCGTCTCTCCTTGTATCGCGATAGCGTCGGCTCTGCGTCCGTTGCCGAAGATACATCAGGCAACGCACGAGCCAAAATCAGATGGCTTGAAACCAATTTCAGTCAGTGGAACGCCTGCATCTCGCGCATGCCATGCCGTCATCTCGGTTCAGCCCTTGCGATTCGTCGCGCCCCCATCGACCGTGACGGAAGCGCCGAGACGGTTTCCACGTTTCCCAATGGCTGTCACTTCGCGGAGGTGGAAATCGATCCGGCCACCGGCGAACTGACGCTCATTTCCTATACGGCGGTCGATGATTGCGGATGCGCATTGAACCACGCGGTCGTCGAGGGCCAGACGCATGGCGCGCTCGTCCAGGGATTGGGACAGGCCATGATGGAGCGTACGATCTACGACCTGGCCGACGGTCAGCTCACGACCGGCTCGTTCATGGATTACGCGATGCCGCGCGCGAGCGATATGCCTTCTTTTCGCGATGCGATGCACAACGTGCCGGCGACAACTAATCCGCTCGGCGTGAAGGGGGTCGGCGAGGCCGAGACAACGGGGGCAATCGCGACGCTGATGAACGCGATCGCCGACGCCATTCCGGGTCAGGCTGGCGCCTGCATCGATATGGCTGCGACGCCGGAACGACTCTGGCGCGCATGTCGCGCGGCTCAGGATGCGCGGCGCGACGCAAAACGCTCGAACGAGTGAGCGTCAGCCCAGAGGCGGCAGCTGACGACGAAACATCGCGAAGATCAGCTCCCAATCGCGATTGGCGCCGGCCTTGTGAAATATGTCGCGGTCCGGCAGCGCATATCCGTGCCCAGAGCCCTTGTGGACTTCGTAGAAGTAGTGGACGTAAGGGCAACCCTTCATGATCTCGCTCATGCGCCGTATCGTTTCCGGCCCGGCATATGGGTCGGTTTCGGCATAACCGCAGTAGAGCTCGCCACGGAATTTGCTCACAAGGTGATGCGGCGAGTCTTCTTGGTCGAGAACGATGTTGGTACCGTGCAGACTGGCACCGGCGCGGAAAAAATCGGGAAACTCTCCCGCGGCGCACAGGACGTAGCGTCCCCCCATGCAGTACCCGATGGAGCCGATGGCGCCGCGCCGGACCGGCTCATTGCCTTCGTACATGAATTGGAGAAGGCTCTTGGTATCCCGCATGACCATGGCATTCGACAGATTGTTAAGCGGCGCGAGCGCGATCTTGGCGCGGGCTTCATCAAGCGCTTCCAGCGAGATCATCTTGCCTTTTTCGTCATAGAACGCCGTCCGGACCTTGCCCTGCCGATGGTACAGATTCGGCATGATGGTGTAGTAGCCGACGGACGCGACACGCCGCACGACATCGAAAAGTTCCTCGCGGAAGCCCCAGAAGTCCATGTAGATGACGACGGCCGGAAACGGTCCCCTGCCCTCGGGATGCGCGATGAACGTGTCCATCGGCCCCTCCGGAGTTGCAACGTCGATCAAACGGTCAATCATTCGTCTCTCCCCAGCCGCGGGACGACCGGCGGCGCACTCTCACTGCGCCAGCCGCGGAAACAATCGGGCGGCGGTACCATACTCCACGTCGGCAGTTTGCTCCTTCGTCATCATCGAACGCACGCCTTCGAAGTCTTTTTTGATCGTCGAAATAGAGTAAAATGGCATGTCAGAACCCAGCATCAGCTGACTGGCAAGCACGAACTTCAGTATCGCCGCCATCGCCGGCGGATTGCACACCGAACAGATATCCAAGTTGAGCCTTTTCAGCTCGTGCTCGACCCCGTTAGGAATTCGTTCCATCAGCGACTTGCTGCTCTTCATCGCTCGCGCCCACATGCCGATGCGGTCGGCGAGGAACGGCAGCGTTCCGCCGCCGTGCAGAAATATCCATTGGATGTCGGGGCAACGCGCAAACGTGCCGCTGTAAAGAAGATTAGTGATTGCCCGCGTCGTGTCGAACATGAATTCGATGATGGGCGGCGCAGGCTCGGGCAGCAGGCCGAGGGTGTGCCTGCCGGCGGTCGGATGGATCTGCACGACAGCACGCCGGCGGTTGAGCTCGTCGAACACCGGAGCAAACGACGGATCGCCGGGCCATTTGCCATCGTAGCTCGACAGCAAGCCGATACCGTCGGCCTTCAGGATATCAAAAGCATATTCGATCTGCTTCAGCGAAAAATCGACATCGGGCAGCGGCAACGTCGCCAGGAAGCCGAACCGCTGCGGCCGATCGCTCACCATCTCGGCGCCGTATTCGTTGATGATGTGGGTCAGCCGATGGCTCTGTTCGATATCGCCAAGCCATACGCCCGGCGGTCCCGCGGACATGACCGCGGCTGCACAGCCATTGCGATCCATGTCATCGATAGACTGCTGCGGGGTCCAATCGACGATGTGGGCATAACCTGGCGAAAACTTGATAAGCGCTTCACGCCGCTCGGCAAGGAATTTCGGCGGGTAGAGGTGATGCTGAACGTCGATGATCGCGCCATTCTTGATGGCCATTGCATCCTCTCGGTGATCAATTGCCACGTCGCCAAGGCGACGGCGGATAAATGCCGCCGGCGCTATCGTCAGCCGACCGTCTTATTCATCGCGCATGAGCTTCGGCAGCCAGACCGAAATGACCGCGGGTTTTCCCTTGCGGATTTGCTCAAGGCCGCGTTTCAACGCCGGACCGACCTGGCCGGGATCTTTCACGTTTTCGCCGTAGGCTCCCGCCGCTTCCGCCTCCTTGGCGAAATCGACCGGCGGGTCGAAATACCCGGCCTCCAAGCCACCCTTCACGGCGTATCCGTCGGGGTAGAAAGATGCGGTCGCTTTCGTGCCGGTGCTGTAGCTCCGGTTCTGATAGATGATCGACATGAACGGCGCCTTGTAACGCACGGCCGCCGCGATCGCGATGTTAGGCACCGAATACATGTAGAAACCGTCGCCGGTCGCGGTGATGACATCGCGGTCAGGACGTGCGAGCTTCGCCCCCAGCGCCGCACCCGCGCACCAGCCGCCGCCACTGCCCGGGTTGCGGAAATAAGTCGCCGGCTCGGAGAAACGCAGGTAGCGCGGCAACGGACTGAGCATCAGCGTCTCATCGAGCATGATGCAGTTCTCGTCCATCGCCTGCCCAATCTGATAAGACAGCCAGAGCGGCGAAATCGGCGACTTGTTGGCCTGGGCCTGCGCAGCCCTGACGTCGTCATCGTAGCGCTCTCGCGAAATCTCGGCCCACCGGGCCGCACGCTCCTTGAAGCGCGCATGATCGCTCTGAGCCGCGATCCGCTCCACCTCGCCTGCCAGCAGACCCAGCGTGACCTCAGTGTCCGCCGTTAATCTCAGGTCTGCGGTGAACTCGTATGTCGCGATATGAGCCTTGACCGGATCGATGTCGATCACGGCAACGTAGGCATCGGACGGCGGCTGCTCCGGTCCCGGCATCCACGGAACGTCGCACTCGATCACCACCACCACATCGGCCTTGGTCAGGTCGACGGCCGTGCTTTGATAGAGCGGGTGGGTCATCGGGAAGCACTGGTAGCTGCGCGCCGCCGCCTCTCCAACCGCGGCGCCGAGCATCTCGGTAAGCCGCACCAGTGGAGCCAGCGTTGCCGGGTTGCGGCCGGAGCGTTGAATCACGAACACGGGGTTGCGCGCCTTGACCAGCCGTTCGGCCAATTCCTTGAGGCCGTCCAGATTCGGCGCCGGCGCCCGTGTCACGCCGAGCTGATCGGCGGTCGGGAAGCTCGCTCCTTGCGACGGCATGAACGCGATTTCACGTGGCAGGCTGAGATAGACGGGGCCGCGCGGCTCGGAACGCGCGATCTGCACGGCGCGGCTCACGATAAGGCCGGGGTTGTCCTGGTATTCGAGACGGTGATCCCATTTCATATATTGGCGAACGATTCCATTCTGATCCGCCGTTTGCTGGACCCAGAAGTGGCTGCCATCGCGCGACCCGCGCATCGATCCCGGATAGGACGATGGCGGCGCACCGGCAGTGATCAGCACCGGCAATCCCGAATGACGCGCGGTATGAATCGCGCAGCCGTAGTGTTGCGTGCCGACGTCCACATGAACCGCCGTCGCCGCCATCCGGCCGCTGGCGGCCGCATAGCCCAAGGCTGCGTTCAGCGCGACATATTCATGCGCCATCATGATCAGCTTCGGCGCGGGCCGGCCCTGTGCGTTCGCCTTGGCGATCGCCTCCTGCATGAACATGATTTCCGAGCCGGAATTGAAAAACATGTAGTCGACGCCGCCCATGCCCATGGCGGCGACGATCTCATCGCCTCTTTCATCAGCAGGGGTCGAAACCCAGCCTTCCGACGCTCGCCGGGGCTCGGCAGCAGCTTTAGTGACTGGCGGCTTCTTAGAGCTAACGGTCGTTCTGTCGTCCATGAGTTGTTCTTTCCGAATACAATTCGAGCTGCAGATGAATGATGCCGTGGCCACTAGACCACGGCGCGACCGTTCATTCCATCTTGATACCGGCGAAGTCGACCACCTTCTTCCATTTCTTCACGTCATCGCTGATGAATTGCGCGACTTGATCTTCGTTATCCGGCATCGGATCGACGCCGTTGTCAGCGAGCATCTTCT
>JBAUCK010000455.1:0-2024 GCA_049677525.1 Xanthobacteraceae bacterium | reverse complement strand
CGTTGCTCTCAAGCTCGGCGTGCACTTCCGATAAAGCCGCTTATCGGAAGTAATGACCGCTAGATACTGACAGATTGCTACCGAGAATGATGATTATCCGAAGTCAGCGTGAGCGGCGGACGCAGGTCCAGCTAGTCATCGCGGCGACGTTCGCGGCAGCTTTCGGGGGCAAAGCAGACACGGAGGATTAGCGCATTCGCGGCAGCCAATGACCCAAAGCGGACGCCGCGCGGCTATTTTCTGTCTGGCTGATCTGAACTTGCGGTCTGGGCGCGGTGGTGTTTCCACATTCCGTAAGGCGCAAAAATATAACCAAGCGACGCCCAACTAATCATCCAGGTTATCGCCGCCCATTCCGGCAACTGCACGAATGCTCTTGCTCCGAGAGGAACAAACATTCCGGCAAGCCAGATAAGAGCAAACCGTAGGGCTTTGCCCCAACCAAGATTGGTCGAGACGTAAGCCCGATAGGCCCGTAAATACTCGCCAAGATCGCTCATTTTTGGATGCTACCATAAAACACACTGCTGCGGCGCCAGTTTGGCGCGGCATGCTTCGGATGCGTGCATTAAAGAAATGGCCGAATGGCAAGGTCGAGACCGAGAAGGAAAAGGCAGATCAGGAACCAACGGCGAAAAGTTACCGCGCTGATACGCTGACGGATTAACTGGCCGAACCACATACCGAGTAGAGCGGGGGCAATCGCAAGTGTAGAGAGAGCAATGTCACCGAGATGGAATGCTCCGCCGATGGCTAGTCCAACGGCAAGCGCAATTGTCGAGATCGTGAACGATAGCCCAAGCGCTTGGATCAGATCGTCCTTGCCCAAGCTAAGTGCCTGAAGAAAGGGAACGGCAGGAATTGTGAACACCCCCGTTGCTCCCGAGATCACCCCTGTTGTCAGGCCGACGACAGGCGATAGCCGGCGCTCCAAATGCGCCGGGACCAACAATGGCGGCCCCAGAAGGCTATATCCGGCATAGAGTGCCAACGCGGCACCTAGCCCAATGGTTGTCCATTCAGTGTTGGCGCTCGTCAGGAGCCGTGAACCTGCGACGGTGCCCAGCAATATGCCGAGCATCATGAGCCACAGCCGCGACATCAGGGCAGTAAAGTTTGGCCCGGTGAACAATTGCCAGAAATTGGTGACGAAGGACGGAATGACCAGAAGCGAAGCTGCCGCAACGGGCGGCATGATCGCTCCGAGGACACCCATCGCAACAGTAGGCAAGCCCATCCCAGTCACGCCTTTGACGATGCCAGCCACGAAGAAAGTCAGAGCGATAACCAAGGCGCGAGACGAAAATAAATCGATCATTTTACCCATCCAGAAGCCGGGGACCAGTGCCGTGACCCGCATGCCCGATCGAGAGGTCCGATCCATGTTGTGCAGGGGACTCAAATCGCCTGCCGCTCGATACGGATAGACGGCGTTCGCGACAGCTCCGTCTCAAACCAGATTATAGGCGACGTCGATGTTGCCGCGCGTGGCTTTGGAATAGGGACAAAGGTGCTCCGCCTCATCCACAAGCGTCTGGGCAACCTCGCGCTCGATTCCCGGCAGGCTGACATTGAGGCGCGCGCTCAGGAAATAGCCGCCGTCCACCAAATGCAGGTCCACTTCGGCATCGATGATGAGGTCCGGAATCGCTATCTTCCGCTCGCGGGCCGCCAGTCCGATTGCGCTCTCGAAACAGGCCGAGCAGCCGGCAGCGAATAGCTGCTCCGGATTGGTGCCGATGCGGGCAGAACCCGGCAGCGAAAGCTTGACGTCCAGGCGGCCATCGGAGCTGCGGGAGAGGCCATTCTCCCGCCCTCCAGTGGTGTGAGTTTTGGCCGTATAAACGACTCTTCCGTTCAGGGGCGCCACGGGATTGTCTTGAAGCGGGGTCATCGTTTTCCTGTCTGTTATTTCTTGTTGCGTGAGCGACGATCGATCAGCTTTCGGCGACGTCGATGATAGCCTCCGCAAAGGCCTGCGGCGCTTCCTGCGGCAGATTGTGCCCGATACCGCCCTTGATGAC
>JBAUCK010000454.1:0-15914 GCA_049677525.1 Xanthobacteraceae bacterium | reverse complement strand
ACCGCTGCCCGACATCTATCCCGACGTTCCCGGCTTCAAGGCTGCTAACGGGGCGTCGCAGGAGGCGGCCGCTGCGATCGCCCCCCGTGCCCCTCGGCTTCGTGGGATCGTACTGGCGGCCTTCCATGAAGCTCCAGCAGGCCTGACCATCGATGAGGCAGCAGGGGTTGTAGACCTTCCAGTCCTTAGCGTGCGGCCTCGGGTCGCCGAGCTGCACCGCCTTGGTGAAATCCGGCCGACCGATGAGAGACGGAGAAACGCCAGTGGCATGTCCGCAACGGTGTGGCGAATTGCCGATCCGTTGCCTCGAATAGCTGACGCCCCGGCCGTCCAACCGAACGCTGGGAGCACCGAATGAGCGACGTCACAACAATTTCGCGCAATCGGCTGCCGAACCGCCGCGGCCATGTGCTCATCGATTTCGAGGCCGATGGATTTCGTTATACCGCGGGCTTTGGCTACTTCGATGACGGTAGCCTCGCCGAGGTGTTCCTTAATTCGGGCAAGATCGGCACCGCGATCGAGACCGCTGCGCGTGACAGCGCCGTGGTTGCGTCGATCGCCCTGCAGCATGGCGTTCGAACGGACACCATCCGACACGCCCTCACCCGCAATGGGAATGGAGAGGCAAGCGGCCCGCTAGGCACGTTGCTTGATCTACTTGAGAACGGGGGCATGCCATGAGCGGGCAGTCCCGCCATTCTGGCGCAGTGATGCCAAACCCATACCTCTCGCGCGCCTCGCTCGCCGAGGCTCTCGACATGGCGGAAAGCACTGTCGACGAAATGGTCAAGCGCGGGGTGCTGCCGGGGCCCGTCAGGTTATCCCCAGGGTGCGTCAGGTATTGCTGGGCAGACGTTGAAACTGCCCTCGCCTCTCTCAAGGATAGTGCCTGTCCCAAAGGCGCTATGGAGTCCTGTAGTGACCCGTACATTCGGGGGGCCCAGAATGTCACGAAAATATCGGAGGGCCGCCGTGGCTCTTCCTAGAGGCGTGCATAAGGTCATCGCTCGCGGTCGGGAGTATTTCTACTTCCAGACCAATCGCGGCACGCCGCTCGCCGGGCCGCGCATCAAATTGCCCGACGATCCGCATTCGCCGGAATTTTGGATCGAGCTGCGCAAGGCGCAAGGGATCGAAAGGATCGGCGGTCCGACCACCATCAACATGGTCTGCGATCTCTACGAAGTGTGGCCGGCCTTTAGGCGCCTCGCGCCAGGCACCCAGGTACAATACCTCCGTGCGATGGGTGGAGTGAGACAGGCCTGGGGCGATCTTCCTGCCGCCGGCGTGCGTCCCGTCCACGTCCAGGCGCTCATGGACCAGTTCACCGACAAACCCGGCAAGGCCAATAACCTGCTCGGGTTTCTTACAGCGCTGTCGAAGTTTGGACGCCAGCGCGATCATTTTCCCCATTCGATCACCGACGGGGTGAGCCGCTATGCGGCAGGAGGCGGACACAAGCCGTGGACGTCGGTGCAATGTGCTGCAGCCGAGAAACATTTCACGGGGCCGATTCGCCGCGCCTATTTCCTGGCCCGCTACACCGGCCAGCGCGGGTGCGACATCATCAAGATCGGCGAGACTTTCATTGAGGACGGCGGTTTTCGCCTGCGGCCACAAAAGACGGGCGGCAAGATCGGCGACATTTGGTGCCCGATTGAAGAGCCGCTCGGTGCCGAAATGGCGACATGGGAGCGCCTACCGGGACCATACATTCGGCGAGCCGATGGGCGGGTCTATAGCAAGGGCCTCTTCGACGCTCACTTCGTCGAGGCGCGCGACAAGATTGCCGAGCTTGCGGGGGTGACATTTCACGGCTTGCGCGCCACTCGCGTCATCGAGCTGCGCCAGCTCGGCGCGACCACGCTGCAGATCCAGGATCAGGTCGGAATGTCGCCTGCAATGATCGAGCGCTATTGCCGCTTCGCCGACAGAAAGGCGAACGGCAAGGCCGCGGTGGTGGCGCTCGCGGAACGTCGCAAGAACAGCGGATTGTAAAACATTGTAAAACAATGAGCAAAAAACCAAGCAAATCAAACGGCCCGGCGAAATTGTTAATTTCCCCCGAACAAATGTTAACCATTGCCCGCAGCGGCGATCATTTCACGTTTTTCACCGGGCTTTTTCGTGGCAAAGGGCCGTTGCAAGGGCAATCAGGCACAAGCATTTAGAGGTTGAGCCCACAATCCCTGGCCGTGCTATGGCACGCCCTCGATCATCGAAACTAAGACCGTGAATTTACCTCCAGCGCAGCCGCAAAAAGCCGCCTTATGAACCGCCCCGCTCGTATTTCCTTCGTCTCGCTTGGCTGCCCCAAGGCACTGGTCGATTCCGAGCGCATCATCACGCGGCTGCGCGCGGAGGGTTATGAACTTGCCCGCGAGCACAAGGGCGCGGATCTCGCGATCGTCAATACCTGCGGATTTCTCGACAGCGCCCAGGCAGAATCGCTCTCTGCCATCGGCACGGCCATGGCTGAAAACGGCAAGGTGATCGTGACCGGCTGTATGGGCGTCGAGCCGGAAAAGATCACGGCCGTGCATCCCGGCGTGCTCGCGGTGTCAGGCCCTCAGCAATATGAGAGCGTGCTCGACGCGGTGCACCGCGCCGCCCCGCCGCAGCACGATCCCTATGCCGATCTGATCCCGCCCGAGGGCATCAAGCTCACGCCGCGGCACTACGCTTACCTCAAGATTTCAGAAGGCTGCAATAATCGCTGCACCTTCTGCATCATCCCCAAATTGCGCGGCGATCTGGTGTCGCGCCCGGCGGCCGACGTGCTGCGCGAAGCTGAAAAGCTGGTTGCGGCGGGAGTGAAAGAACTTCTGGTCATTTCCCAGGACACTTCGGCCTACGGCGTCGACCTCCAATATGCGGCAAGCCGCTGGAAGGATCGCGAAGTCCGGGCGAAATTTCTCGATCTGGCGCGCGAACTCGGTGAGTTCGGCGTCTGGGTGCGCCTGCACTACGTCTATCCCTACCCGCATGTCGACGAGGTCATTTCCTTGATGGCTGACGGCAAGGTGCTGCCCTATCTCGACGTGCCGTTTCAGCATGCGAGCCATGATGTTCTCAAACGCATGCGCCGGCCGGCGGCGCAAGAAGAGACGCTCGAGCGCATCGCACGCTGGCGAGACATCTGTCCGAGTCTGACAATCCGCTCCATTTTCATCGTCGGTTTCCCCGGCGAGACGGACGAGGATTTTGCGCGACTGCTCAACTGGCTGACCGAAGCGCAACTCGATCGTGTCGGCTGTTTCCGTTACGAGCCAGTCGCGGGCGCGGCATCAAACGCTCTCGCGGCCGCTGTGCCTGATGAGATCAAGGAGCAGCGCTGGCATCGCCTGATGCAGCACCAGCAGGCGATTTCGCAAAAGCGCCTCAAACGCAAAGTTGGCAACCGCGAGCGCGTCATCATCGACGAGGTTGGGCCGACCGTTGCGAAGGGCCGCAGCAAAGGCGACGCGCCGCAGATCGACGGCAGCGTCTTCGTCGCGAGCCACCGGCCGCTCCGCGTCGGCGAGATCGCGACAGTCAAGATCGAGCGGGCTGACGCTTACGATCTTCATGGCACAGCCGTCGGTTATTAGGCTAGAAACGCCACGCTGTTCGCATTTTTGACTGTTCGAATTGGCCATCCTCCAACATCTAAGGTCACGCTCCATGCCGCTTTCCGACACGATCAAAACCCTTATCCGCAACGCCTGGGACGACGGCTATCCGTGCCTGGTGGCGACCTCCGGTCCGCAGGGGCCCAATATCAGCCCCAAGGGCAGCATGATTGTGTTCGACGACACGCATCTCGCTTATTGGGAACGCTCCAAGAAGACGGCGCTCGATAATCTCGCTCACGACAAACGCATCTGCGTGATGTACGCCAACTTCAAAGCCCAGCGTGACGGCGTCTTGGAGAGCGGCTTCCTGCGTTTCTTCGGCAGTGTCGAGCTGCACGAGAACGGGCATATTCATGATGTGATCTTCGCCAAATTGCTGCCGCGCGAGCAGACCCATGTCGGGGCCGACACCGGCATCGGCGTGTTGGTCAAGATCGACAAAGCTGTCGACGTTCGCGGCAAGCCGCTGATGTAACGCAATTAGATTTATTGTTTGAGCATGATCTTTTCCGAAAACCGGTCTCCACTTTTCGGGATCATGCTCTGATCAGCAGCCCTCTGCGACGACCCGGCAAATCGCGCCCGTGAGCCGCGCAAGATCGTCGTCGCCGATCGTAAAGGCCGGCGTGAGATAGACGATATTGCCGAACGGCCGGATAAACACGCCTTCGGCGATAAAGCGCTGCCGCAAGGCGTTGACGTCGGCGATGCCTTCGAGTTCGACCACCCCTATAGCGCCTTTGACCCGCACATCCTTCACGCCGTGATGTTTCCCACACGGCTCGAGTCCGGCGCGGAGCGCCGCCGCGATCTTGGCGACCTGATCCAGCCGCGGTTCGCGCGCAAACAGATCGAGCGAGGCATTAGCGGCGGCGCAAGCGAGCGGATTGGCCATGAAGGTCGGCCCGTGCATCAGCGCGGACTCCGGATCGTCCGACCAGAAGGCCTCGAAAACGTTGCGGCGGGCGATGGTTGCGGCAAGCGGCAGCGTGCCGCCAGTCAGGGCTTTCGACAAAGTAAGGATGTCGGGAACGACGCCAGCCTCTCGGAACGCGAAGATTGCGCCAGTGCGGCCAAAGCCAGTGAAGATTTCATCGAAGATCAGCAATATCTCATAACGGTCTGCAATTTCTCGCAAAGTTCTGAGAACACTAGCATCGTGAAAGCGCATGCCGCCGGCGCCTTGCACCAAGGGCTCGACGATGATCGCGGCGACCTCGTCGGCACGGTGGGCGAGCACCGCTTCGAACGCCGCCGTGGTCGCTTCATCCGCCGGCAAATCGACGATGATCTGCTGGGGCAGCAGTCCGCTGAATGCTGCGTGAAAGCTTCCTTCCGAGTTGGACACTGCCATCGCGCCGGTCGTATCGCCGTGATAACCGCCGGTGAAGGCGACGATCCGGCTGCGCCCGCGGATGCCCCGGTTGCGCCAGTACTGCACCGCCATTTTCAGCGCAACTTCGACGGCGACCGAACCGGAATCGCTGAAAAATACCCGGTCGAGATCGCACGTCCGGTTATCTTGAGCGAGGCTGGCGAGCCGTCGCGCCAAAATCAGCGCCGGTTCGTGCACGAGGCCGCCAAACATAACGTGAGGCATGAGTGCTAATTGGCACTCGACCGCCGCCCGAATATGCGGATGGTTATAGCCGTGGCATGCCGTCCACCAGGAGGCGATGCCGTCGACCAATTCGCGGCCGTCGGCAAGGGTCATGCGGCTGCCATGGGTGGTCTTGACCGCGAGCGGCGGCGGCGCCGTCTTCATCTGGGCGTAGGGCAGCCAGACGTGGTCCAGGCCCGGTTCGTACCAGGCGGGTGCGGCTACCCCTTTGTTTTCGCTGGCTTTGCCCGACATTCGACGCTTTCATGGAACTTATAGGCCGTCATTGTGACGATATTCGCCGCCTGGGCTAGGCCGCGGTCGCGGCTGTGTCAGAGTGAGGAAAGCGATGCGCTCGCTGAGTGAATTCGCCGCCGAAAAGCTCGGCGTTCTGGAACGGGCGAAGCTGCGGCGCATGCCCGAGGTGACGGCGCGGGCCGGGATTTGGGTTGAGCGCGACGGCCGTCGCCTCCTCTCGTTCTCGTGCAACGACTATCTCAATCTCAGCCAGCATCCGAAGATCATCGCCGCCGCGATCGCCGCGACGGAGCGCTACGGCATTGGCGCCGGCGCCTCGCGGCTCGTGACCGGCAATCACCTACTCTATGCCGAGCTCGAAGAACGGCTGGCGCGGCTCAAAGGCACCGAAGCGGCTTGCGTCTTCGGTTCCGGCTATCTCGCCAATACCGGCATCGTTCCGGTGCTGGTCGGGCCCGCCGACCTGATCGTCCTCGACGAGTTATCGCACGCCTGTCTCCATGCCGGCGCCAAACTCAGCGGCGCAAAAATTCACCGCTATAGCCACGCCGACACGGCGCATGTGCAAACGCTGCTCGCGGCGCACCGCGCCGAAAGCAAACGGGCACTCATCGCGACAGATGGCGTTTTCTCCATGGATGGTGATCTGGCGCCGCTTGCCGAACTCTCCGATATCGCCAAGCGCTTCGACGCCTGGCTCCTGTCCGACGACGCCCACGGCTTGGGCGTGGTCGGCGGCGGGCGCGGCTCGACATTTGTCTCAGGCGGCGCCGAAGTGCCGTTACAGATGGGCACGTTGTCAAAGGCGGTGGGCGGCTATGGTGGCTATTTGTGCGCCTCGCAGCCGGTGATCGATTTGATTCGCACCCGCGCCCGCACCTTTATCTATTCGACCGGCCTGCCACCGCCGGTCGTCGCCGCGGCGATTGCCTCGCTCGAAGTGATCGAAACAGAACCGGGTTATGTCGCCGAGCCGTTGCGCAAAGCCCGCCAATTCACGCGCGCCCTCAACCTTCCCGAAGCGCAGAGCGCCATAGTGCCGGTGATTGTCGGAGAAACCGAAGCCGCCCTTTCCGCTTCCGAACTTCTGCGCGACGAAGGCTTTCTCGTCGTGGCCATCCGGCCGCCGACGGTGCCGGCGGGAACGGCCCGGCTGCGCTTTGCCTTTACCGCACAACATCCGGACGCCGAGATCGAACGGCTTGCCGACGCGGTCCGCCGGCGCGTGATAAGGCATTGACGCGTGACCGCGATCTTCATCACCGGAACCGGAACGGACGTCGGCAAGACCTACGTCACCGCCGCGCTGATCCGGCATTTGCGCCAAATGGGCCGAAGCGTCGATGCGTTGAAGCCTGTGGTGAGCGGCTTTGATCCGGCTTTGCCGGCGACGAGCGATCCGGGCGTTCTATTGAAAGCGCTGGGGTTTTCGGTAACGCCGCAAGACATAGAGCGGATCTCGCCCTGGCGTTACCGCGCTCCGGTGTCGCCCGACCTCGCCGCCAAACGCGAGGGCCAGACCATCGACGTCGACGGCGTTATCGCCTTTTGCCGGACCGCGATCGACCAGTGCCGCGACATCCTGCTGATCGAGGGCGTCGGCGGGGTCATGGTGCCGCTGGACGATCAGCGCACCGTGCTCGATCTGATGATGGCGCTGCAACTGCCGCTGTTCCTGGTTGCGGGTTCCTATCTCGGCACAATCAGTCACACGCTGACTGCGCTCGACGCGCTGTTTCGCCGCAATCTGAAGGTTTTGGCGACAATCGTCAGCGAGACGCCCAATTCCACGGTGCCGCTAGCCGATACCGTCGCGGCAATCGCACGTTTCGCGAACCCGGTGATTGGCCTGCCGCGGCAAAGGTATGGCCGAACCACCGGCTCTGAGACACCGCCGGACGAGAAAGCAGGCCGCACCGTTGCCGCATTCGACCGTATCTTCAGCGGGCCGGGCTCATCCTAGGTTATCCGACCGGGCGCGAAGCATTGACGACACGTGAGTCGACAATGGCCGCCGCCTCGATAGAATTGTCACCATGGCCAAACAAATTCACCTCGTTCTCGCCGGCGTAGCGACCGGAGCGGCCCTGACGCTTCTCGCGAGCCAAATCCCGATCGGCGCCCTGGCAAAATCCGCCGGCCGCGCCGATGAATACCGGGTGCTGGAACTTTTCGACGACGCCTTCGAGCAGGTGCGCCAAAACTACGTCGAAAAACCCGACGACAAAAAGCTGATCGAGAATGCCATCAACGGCATGATGGCTGCGCTCGGCGATTCCTATTATCTCGATGCCAAATCGGCGAGCCATACCGTGGCCTGCACGACGAGCGGCTGCCCCTTAGCCGATGTCGGGCTTCGTTTCACCATCGCCGATGGACTGCCGAGGGTCATAACGGCGATCGACGGTTCGCCCGCAGCCAAGGCCGGCCTACTGACGGGCGATATCATCACCACGATCGACGATCAGCCGCTTGACGAACTCACGGCCTATCAGGTCGGCCAAATGCTCAACGGCGAGCCCGGCTCGACGGTGCATTTGAGCGTCGGGCGTCCCGGTTCTGATAAACCGATCGACCTTGCCTTGGTCCGCGATCACGTCACCGCGCGCTCCGTCCGCTCGCACGTCGAAGGCGGCGATGTCGGCTATATCAGGGTGGCGCAGTTCAACGAGAATACGGCCGACGAGTTGAAGAAGGCGATGGAAGAGATCGCTGCCGCGGTTCCGGCCGACAAGCTCAAAGGCTATGTCGTCGATCTGCGCAATAATCCCGGTGGTGTCTTGGACGGCGCAGTAGCGGTAAGCGATGCGTTCCTCGACAGCGGCGCTATCGTTGCGATCGGCGGGCGCACCGCGAGCAACGCCAAGGACATCCGCGTCAAGGCCAGCAATCTCAGCAATGGCAAGCGCGTTGTGGTTCTCATCAATGCCGGATCGGCGTCCACCGCCGAAGTCGTTGCCGGCGCGTTGCAGGACAATCATCGCGCCACACTGATCGGTACGCGCACCTATGGCGCGGGTTCGGTACTGACCGAGACCTCGCTCGGTCGCGGCCAGGGCACGCTCCGCCTCGCCACGGAACAGTATTTTACACCCTCCGGCCATGCGATCGAGGCCAAGGGCATTTCGCCCGATATCGAAGTGCCGCAGGACCTGCCTGACAATCTGAAATCGACCGCGCGGTCGGGCGCCGGCAAGAAGCCGGTCTTGCAATCCTATATTCCAGCCGACTCGAGTGCCGACAAGGCGCTTAACCGCGCCTATGCCGAGTTGCGGGGAACGCATGCGAATTAACGCCGGGCGCGTCCGATGCGCGGCCCGCAGTGACTGCTCTCACCGGCGGTCGTATGAGTTCGTTTTTAATTAATCCTCCAAAACGTACGGTGCAAGCAGGCCCCGACGACGTCTTTATTTGGCGAAGTAATGAACTTGCGCGATCGTTTCCATCGTGCCCTCGAAGTTGAACAGCGCGTGCAGAACAAAAGTCAGCACCGTCGAGCCGCTGCGCCAGCGCATGTAGCCTAAAAACAGCCCGACGACGAAAATCTGCAGGATGCCGACCCAGTCATATTGCACGTGCGGCGCCGCGAAGAGCACTGCGGTCGCAAGGATGCCCGGCCAAGCCAAGCGCTGGGAGCGGACGAAGCCGCGGAATAGAAAGCCACGAAACAAAATCTCTTCGCCTGCCGGCGCGACGACAATGGCAGCGAACAACATCCCCGGCAGCCAGCCCTCGGCGACGGCCGTCGTGTAGGATTGCAATTGAAACGGGGTCACCAGCGATTGGCCGCTGAGCACCAGCGACCCATCGCTCGCAGCGATCAAAAGCACGAGACCGGCGATGGCAAAAAGCATCTGGCGCAGTTTCGGCCAAACCAGCGCCAGATAGTCCGCGGGATTGGCGTGCGCGAGCCGAACGGCAATGAGTACGACGGCGACGACGACCAGATTGAGCGGCAGCACGGACTCGGCGAGGAGTTTGCCGTCGTACGGGCTCGCCGCCAACAACGACAGGTCCCCGCGCTGCCACCAGATGACGGCAACGCTCGCCACGATCTGGCCCAAGGCATACGCCAGGAACGCCCAGCCAAGCGTTGCCCAGTAACCCCAAATTTTCATTGCGTTCCGTGACTGTCCTTACGGCACCAGGATGATCGAGCCGGTGGTGGAGCGCCCTTCGAGATCACGGTGCGCCTGCTGGGCATCGCGGAGCGGATATTTTTGATTGATCGGAATTTTCACCGCGCCTTTGCCGACGACGTCGAACAGATCGTTGGCAATGGCCAGCAGATCCTCGCGCTTGGCGGCATAGGTGTTGAGTGTCGGCCGCGTCGCGAACAGCGAGCCTTTCTGCTGCAGGATATTGATGTTGAAGGCGTCGATCTGGCCCGACGAACTGCCGAAGCTTGCGAACAGGCCGAGCGGGCGGATGCAATCGAGTGACGCGGGGAAAGTGGTCTTGCCGACGCCGTCAAAGACGACATCGCACAGCTTGCCGCCGGTGAACTCTTTGACGCGGGCAACGAAGTCCTCCTCGCGATAGAGAATCGTGTGGTGACAACCATTGACTTTAGCGAGCGCGGCCTTTTCTTTCGAGCCGACGGTGCCGATGACGTTGGCGCCTAGATAATTCGCCCATTGGCACAGGATCAGGCCGACACCGCCGGCAGCGGCGTGCATCAGGATGTTCATGCCCTTCTCGACCTTGAAGGTCCGCCGCAACAGATATTCGGCCGTCATGCCCTTGAGCATCATCGCAGCAGCCTGCTCGTAGCTGATATTGGCTGGAAGTTTCACGGCGCGATCTGCCGGAACCAGCCGTTCGGCGGCGTAGCAGCCAAGCGGCAACACATAGGCGACGCGGTCGCCGACCTTGAGGTCGCTGACACCCGGCCCGACCGCAACGACCTCGCCGGCCGCTTCATTGCCGATGATAAACGGCATGCCGCCCGCGGCCGGATAGAGGCCCATGCGGAAGTAAGTGTCGATGAAATTGACGCCGCAGGCGTGTTGCTTGACCCGGACCTGACCCTGCTCCGGCGCTCCCACTTCAACTTCTTCATAGGTCAAAACCTCTGGCCCACCGGGCTTATGAACGCGTACAGCCGCAACCATTTTCCCCTCCTTCAACGAGTTCGCATTGTGTTTTGAAAAAGCTCGGCCGGGATCATAGGCGGCAGCAACTCGAATACAAGGCGCAGCTTCCTCTGCGGCCGCCGGCGCTTATGGCGAAGTCAACGCGCGCCCGAGACGTTGAGCACGGCGCCGGTGACATAGGAGGCTGCATCCGAAAGCAGGAACAGCACGGTTTCGGCGATTTCGTCGGGTTCGCCGGGCCGCCCCATTGGCAATAGCGGCGTGATCCGCTCGAGCCGCCCCGGCTCGTGAATTTCGGTACTGGTCGGGCCCGGCCGCACCGCATTGACGCGGATGCCCTCCTTGGCCACTTCGCGGGCAAGCCCGTTGGTGAGCGCGTCGACGCCGCCCTTGGCGGCGGCATAAAAGACATATTCGGTCGCGCCACCGGTCAGCGCAGCAATCGACGACAACAGCACGATCGAACCGCCCTTGCCGCCATGCGCCGTCGACATGCGGCGCACCGCTTCGCGCGCGCAGATGATGGCGCCGAACAGATTGACGTCGAGCACTTTGCGGATGGTCGCCGCGCTTGCCGCATCGAGCCGCGAGTTTTTGCCGCCGATGCCGGAACTGTGGACGAAATGGGTGATCGGCCCGAGCGCTTGTGTGGTCTGATCGAAGACGCGCAGAATGTCCTCTTCCTTCGTCATGTCGCCCTGAAGCGTCACGGCGCCACCACCGGCCTTTTTCACCGCCACGGCAACCTCTTCGGCGGCGTCAGCGCGGCTCATGTAGTTGATGGCGACGTCATAGCCGCGTGCGGCCGCAAGCTTTGCTGTCGACGCGCCAATGCCGCGGCTGCCGCCGGCAATCAGCAGAACGGGTCGCGGCATGGCAACGCTCCTTCAAAGATGTGCGGGCGGATAAGACAGCCTGGAGAGAAACGGATCAAGAGTGAGGTGGCGTCACGGATGGTGGCTGCGCAAGAACCCTGCGGCGATGAAATAAATAGCCAGCGCGCATAGTCCCGCCTGGGTCCAGAAGCCGGGATTGAGATTCATCGCAACGGCGTAAGCGGCCAGCAGCGCCCAGAGGATAAGCACCACGAGCGTGATCTCGCGCAAACGCGCAATTCGCATCGGATGCACAACATGAAACGGCACAAAGGTCAGCACCGCCAGCGCGGCGATCGATAGCGTCGCCGGCAAGGGATCGGGCTTGAGTACGAACAGATAGAACACGGCGACATTCCACACTGCCGGAAAGCCGCGAAAGTAATAATCGGATGTTTTCATAAGCCGATCGGCGAAATAGAGCGAGCCGGTGACGACAATCAGAATGCCGAGCGGGATGGCGATGGCAGGCGGTACACGCCCGCTTGCGACGACAGCATAGGCCGGAACGAATACGTAATTGAGGATGTCGACCACAAGATCGAGCACGTCGCCCGACCATCGCGGTAGCACCTCCGCGACGCGGAGCCGACGGGCGAAGGCTCCGTCGATACCGTCGATGAATAGCGCGATGCCGAGCCAGACGAACATTTGTGGCCAGTCGCTGCGGACCGCGGCAATGAGGGCCAAAAGCGCGCAGGCCGCGCCGGACGCGGTAAAGATATGGACGGCGAAGGCCGCCGTCGTTAATTGCGGGGCGACTGCCGGTTTGGCCAATGGCTCGCCGGGGTTCAATGGCTCAACAGGGTTCATATCCTAAGGTTACACGTGAAATGGAAGATCGGACACAATATCCCTGAGATCGCTTGTCTTTCGATCATAAATCCTAAGGATCGCGCATTGGTTGGCGAACGCGCCGAAGTGAACGGTTGACAGTGTGAACAGCGCCATTTCCCCTCTCACCAGCGAAGTTGCCGTTGTCGGCGGCGGACCGGCCGGACTTGTCAGCGCCATCGCGCTCCGGGCGGCAGGCGCAGAAACGCTCCTGATCGCGCCGCGGTCAAAGTCTGACCACCGCACCACCGCGCTGTTGGCGAGCTCGGTCAAGGCGCTGGAAATGCTCGGCGTCTGGCAGGCCTGCATTCCATACGCCGCGCCGCTGAAAAAGCTTCGCATCGTCGATGACACGCGGCGTCTGTTTCGCGCGCCCGAGACGTTTTTTGACGCTGCCGAGATCGGGCTCGATGCCTTCGGCCACAACATTGAAAACCGGCACCTCGTCGCCGCGCTCGAAGCGCGCGTCAGCGAACTTGCGCTTGCGCGGATCACGGCTTCCGCGCATGCGGTGACGAGCGGCGCTGACTGCGTCACGATCAAACACGCCGACGGCGAGGTGCGAGCACGTCTTGCGATTGGCGCTGATGGCGTACGTTCGCTGTGCCGCACGGCGGCGGGAATTTCCACCCGGCGCCGGCCCTATCCGCAGACAGCGCTGACGCTCAATCTCGGTCATGGCCGTCCACACGACGAGACGTCGACTGAGTTTCACACCGAAAGCGGCCCGTTCACCCTCGTGCCACTGCCCGGCCAGCGATCGAGCCTGGTCTGCGTGCGCGATCCTGAGCGCGCGCGCGTGCTGGCCGCCATGGCTGACACGGCACTGTCGGACGAAATCGAGCGCCGCGCGCACTCGCATCTCGGCAAAATGAGCGTCGAGCCCGGCCGTGGCATTTTTCCGCTCGCGGTCGAGACCGCCCAGGCCATTTCCGCCAAGCGCATTGCATTGGTCGGCGAAGCAGCTCATGTCGTGCCGCCGATCGGCGCGCAAGGACTCAATCTCGGGCTGCGCGACGCCGCGACCATTGCCGAAATCGTCGCTGATGCGCGGCGTAGTGGTCTTGATATCGGCGGTGCGAGCGTGCTCGCGCACTACGAAAGACAGCGCCGGGCCGATGTCACGAGCCGAGCGATCGTCGTCGATCTGCTCAATCGGAGCCTGCTCACGGATTTTGTCCCGGTGCACGGCGCGCGCGGTTTGTCGCTCTACCTCGTCGATCGTATTGGACCGCTGCGGCGCGCCATGATGCGTGAGGGAGTGGCGCCAGCCGTCTCGCAGCCACGTTTGATGCGCGGCGAGATGGTGTGACAGGTATGACAATCGGCGCCATTTCGTGGGCAAATGGCGTCAAAAGCGGCTTGGCGAGGTCGTGCCCTTCAGCCTAGCCTTGTGCATCTTGGGAACACCCAATGAAATTACCGCGCAATTTCTTCAAGCCGCTCGCGATCGGCGCGCCAGCGCCGCTGCGCGAATTGCCGCTGCGGCTCGAGCGGATGATCCACTTTGTTCCGCCGCATATCGAAAAAGTGCGAGCCAAAGTGCCCGAACTCATCGCTCAGGTCGATGTTGTGCTTGGCAATCTCGAAGACGCCATTCCCGCCGACGCCAAGGAAGCCGCGCGGCAGGGTTTCATCGCCATGGCGCAAGGGTGCGATTTCGGCGAAACCGGATTGTGGACACGCATCAATGCGCTCAATTCACCCTGGATGCTCGATGACGTCACACAGATCGTTGGCGCGGTCGGACAGAAGCTCGATGTCGTTATGCTACCGAAGGTCGAAGGCGCATGGGACATTCACTTTCTCGATCAGCTTCTCGCGCAACTCGAGGCCAAGAACGGCGTCAAGAAGCCGATCATGATCCACGCCATTCTCGAAACGGCCGAAGGCGTCGACAATGTCGCCGACATCGCGGTCGCCTCGCCGCGCATGCACGGCATCAGCCTCGGGCCTGCCGATCTTGCGGCCTCGCGCGCGATGAAGACGACGCGCGTCGGCGGCGGCCATCCCGACTACAAGGTTCTCGCCGACGCGACCTCGCCGGACGCACCGCGGGCGAGCTTTCAGCAGGATCTGTGGCATTACACGATCGCCAAAATGGTCGACGCCTGCGCGTCCGTCGGCATCAAGGCGTTCTACGGTCCGTTCGGCGACTTCGCTGACGGCGCCGCATGCGAGGCGCAGTTTCGCAACGCCTTCCTTATGGGCTGCGTCGGTGCCTGGACGCTGCATCCAAGCCAGGTACCGATCGCCAAGCGCGTGTTCTCGCCGGAGCCAGCGGAAGTCGCCTTCGCCAAGAAGATCATCGCCGCTATGCCCGATGGCAGTGGCGCGGTCATGATCGACGGCAAAATGCAGGACGACGCGACGTGGAAACAAGCCAAGGTTTTGGTCGATTTGGCCGCATTGGTTGCCGAAAAAGACCCGGAAATGGGGCGGAGATACGAATTATGAACAATCGTTCAGTAAAGTCGTGGCGCTGGGCTCACAAAGCCTGTTAGGAAAGGCCAGACTACGTTCGTAGCGTTGTTTCCAGTCCGCCGCAGGCGGTAAGTTAGGCATCGGAATGTGCAAGATTCGGATCGCCAAGTATCAGATTGGCCAAGTTGTTCGGCACCGCCTTTATCCGTTCCGCGGCGTCGTCTTCGACATCGACCCCATATTCGACAATACCGACGAGTGGTATGAGGCGATACCCGCCGAAATCCGGCCGCATAAAGATCAGCCGTTCTATCATCTGTTCGCGGAGAACGACGAAACCGAATACGTCGCCTATGTCTCCGAGCAGAACCTGTTGCCTGACACCACCGGTGAGCCGGTGCGCCATCCGCAGGTCGCCGAGGTTTTTATCAAAGACGGCAAAGGCGGTTATCGCCCGCGCACGGCCTCGGTCCACTAGACCGCACGAGAATTAACAAGCGACAGAGCAGGTAGCTTCTGGGACGCCGCGCGCGGCGCTGCGTCCCAGAACTGTAAGGCTCGCCTACTGCTGCGGAGCCGGTGCCGGCGCGTTGGAAGACTGCGGCGCGCCACCCTGCTGCTGCTCGAGCCGCTTGCGGGCGTCATCGGCACGCTTCTGCAGCTCTTCCTGCAGCTTCTGCTGCTGCTCTTCGAAGACCTTCGGATCGGTTGGCGGACCTTCATAGGCCTTGGCGAAATCGCCAAGCGGCAGCGGCAGGTTGATCGGCTGCGCGGTCGAGTTGATCGCCTGCACGAAGAGCTGTTGCCCCTTCTTCATTTTCGCGATCATGTCAGGGGTCGCTTCGTAGTCGGCCATGCAGCCGTTGGCGAAGCAGATGACATAAGGCGCGGTCAGCGGCTGGTTCTGGTCGATGATCAGCCGGGTGCCGTGAATGAGCTGCATGCCGAGCGGCAGCGTGACGCGTAGGATCTTTTTCGGCTCGCCTTCCGGCTCGATCAGCACGGCCGCGACCACCGGCATGCCCGATTCAATGCGCGCGTCCTTGCCGGTGAAGCAGACCTGCTTGGAATTCGGATCGTTCTGATTGGCCTTGAGGCAGAACTTGGTCCACGGCGAATAGATCAGCTGCACCTGCTGCTGCTGGTCGCCGCCTTGAGGCTGACCCTGAGCCTGGCCTTGGTCCGGCGGAGCTGCGGGTGGTTGCTGCGC
>JBAUCK010000453.1:0-21817 GCA_049677525.1 Xanthobacteraceae bacterium | reverse complement strand
ATCTTCTTGACCGCCGGCGTTTCGGACGCCGTCATGACGACGCGATTTAACGCTGACACGATCGCTTTTGGCGTTCCTTTCGGAGCCCAGATTGCATTCCAAAGCGTCGTCTCGAAATTCGGCAGCCCGAGCTTGTTGAGCGGCTTCACACCCGGCACGAGATCGGACTCCGCCTGCGAGCTCACGGCAAGGATCTTGAGATTGGGATTGTCGTGCTGACCCGCCAGCGTCGGCGCCGGCGCGAACATCATCGACAGCCGTCCCGAAATCAAATCCACCAAGACCTGGTTCGTGCCGCGATAGGGGACGTGAGTGATCTTCACTCCGGCCATCAGGTTGAACAGTTCGGCCGACATGTGCGGGATCGAGCCCACGCCGGGCGAACCGAACGTCAATTCGCCCGGCTTCGATTTTGCCAGCGCGATGAGCTCGGCGACCGAGTTAACCCCCAGTGATGAATTGACCACGAGGATCATCGGCATATTGGCGATCAAGGCTACCGGCTCAAAATCGGCTTCGATGTTGAAATTGAGTTTCTGGAAGGCACTCATGCTGATCGCCTGGGAACTGCCGCCGGTCAGCAGCGTGTAGCCATCCGCCGGCGACCGCGCGACGAACTCGGCCGCAAGATTGCCTGTCGCACCCGCGCGATTTTCGACGACGAAAGGCTGCCCCATGCCTTCTTCAAGACTCCGCGAAGCGACGCGCGTGACGATGTCGAGCGAACTACCTGCCGGGAAGCCGCAGATCACCTTGACCGGATGGTCGGGAAACGTCGACTGGGCACGCGTAGCCGACGGCAAAGCCGCCACACAGCCAAGAATGCCCAAGAGCGCGAATATACGCTTCAAGATCAGCTCTCTAACCTTTGCGGCGTCTCGTGGTCCCGGCACACCGCCGAGCAACACCGTGTTGTCTTCCATGTTTCAGGCGCCGCGAATTTTGTCGAGGACCGGTAGGAGATAGCCAATGAACTTTGTAGGGTCTTCACTCATTGGAAAGTGCCCGAGGCCCTTCATGATCGTTGCCGGCGCGCCGGTACGCTTCGCGATGTCGAGCGTCGCCTCCGTGGTACACGAGTAATCGTACTCGCCCGTCAGCAAATAGAGGTTGGAAGCGCGACCGTCGATCTCGTCGATCTTGTCACGAATGTCGCCATCCACTTTGTAGAAGTGCAGGTCGCCCTTGAAGACGCCCGGCCCGCTTTGCAAGTAGTGCCAGAGCGTCTCCCAGCGGTGGTTGTCCGGAGCCATCGGCGCGACCAGCCCGGACACCACGCCCGCCGATACCTCGCCGCCATGCACGTCAGGCCGATGCAACCACTCGACGTCGTAGTAAGGCGCGACGTGAGCGGCGCTCTCGAGTCCTATGATGGCGCGGAAATGTTGGGCGTGCCGATGCGCAAGATAAAGGGTGATCCGCCCTCCGATCGAGCACCCCATGACCACCGGCCTGTCGAGATCGAGCGCCGCGGAGATCTCGAGGATCATCCGGACATAGTCGTGGGACGTCAGTCTGTACTCTTCATTCTGAAAGCCTTCAGGCGGAGATGATTTGCCATGCCACGGCATATCGAAGGCAATCACGCGGTAATAGGCGGTTATGCGGGAATCGTTGAGCAACCCACGATACTGTCTGCCGTCGGAACCGGCGGTGTGCAGGCAAAGCAGTGGGATGCCTTGGCCGGCCTCTTCGACGTAAAGACGATGCGGACGGCCCAGCAGCGTCAGATTCAGATACCGCCCAATAATCGGCTCAAAACGCGGACTCACCGGGACGCCTCCTTACGCGGCGCAGCAACCACATCCTTGATGTAAAGCAGATTTGCCATGAGTGGATGCATATCGCCTTCAATCGTGAGCTTACCGCGCTTGAACAAAGCGAAAATATCGTTGTAACCGGGCTCTGGAATCTTTTTCCAGAACATCTCCCACTCATCGCGCGAAGCGCGCAAGGCGAAGCTGTAATTTGGCGTCACGAACGGTCCAGGTGTGATCGAAACGATACGGCCCTCGATAATCTTGACCAGATAGCTGACTTCACCGATGCCCCACATGAATGTGGTGCTGAGAAAGCGCCCGCGGCGCACCAGATGCGCGTCCGAATTCACGAGTTCGGCAACGTGTTCAATCATCCTGTCATCCCTCGAGAGCCTCACTTTGT
This sequence comes from Xanthobacteraceae bacterium, assembly GCA_049677525.1. GTDB lineage: Bacteria > Pseudomonadota > Alphaproteobacteria > Rhizobiales > Xanthobacteraceae > BOG-931. The sequence goes on along the minus strand of JBAUCK010000453.1, from coordinate 19,654 downwards.
TCCCTTTGATTTGTTCTCTTCGATTGCTGCCGCGCCGCATGGCCAGCGTCAATCGTGACGATATGCCCGGACATGGCATTGGAGCGATCGCTGGTCAGGAAGACGACTGTATCGGCAATTGCCTCAGGCGCGATCATCGCCCCTGTCGGCAACTCATCGCGGACAAGCTCTTCCCATCGCTCCGCGTCGCCCAGTTCCTTCTCGGCACGGATACGAAATCCCCTGACCGCGCGTTCCGTGCGCGTGAAGCCCGGGTTTATTCCGAGTACGCGCACCCCGAAGTCCAGGCTCATGCTTCCGACCGCGCGCGTGAACGCGACCAGACAGGCGTTACCCGAGGAGCCCGCGACGTAATCATAGGTCAGCTTTTCCGCCGTAAAACCTATGATGTTGGCAATTACACCACGCTTGCGCCGCACCATCGCGCGATAGTACTCGCGGGTCATATTTATATAGCCAAAAACCTTGAGCTCCCACACCTCGCGCCATTTGTCCTCGTCGAGTTCAAGGATGCTGCCCTTCGGTATCGCCCCGGCGTTGTTGACCAGGATGTCGACCTCGCCGAATCTCTCGAAGAGCACCTGGGCCGCGCCCCGCTCCGCCAGATCGATCGCGAATATCTCCGCCTTCGATGCAGTCTGCCGCTCGATTGAAGATTGAACAGCGCGGAGCTTCTCCTCCGATCGGCTGGTCAGGCATACAGAACAGCCCTCTCGCGCGAACGACAACGCCATTGTCGCTCCGATGCCCTGAGAGGCACCAGTGATCAGAACTCTCCGACCAGCAAGTCCAAGTTCCATGCGTGCGCCCTTGAGGTATTCCCTCTTCCTCAGCTCCGGTTATTTTCCAACGTGCCTGCTGATCACCGGCCAGTAACGATCCTTGTCGCCACCGGTCATTGCGCGATCGAGATACTCTTCCGCCGCTCTGGCTCCCCGAAGCTCGAGCTTCGCATCGGCGCCGATCGCCAACGCATACTGGAGGTCCTTCAACGCGTATGCGGTTGAAAACGCCTTTTCGGGAAAGTCGCTGCGCGCGATCGCTTTCATACCGTGATTACGCAACGCAAAGCTGTCCGCCGAGCCCTTGCTGAGAGTGTCGAACAACAACTCGGTGCACAAGCCCAGATGGTTTGCCAAAGCCGCGGCTTCCGACAGCGCGGCAACGGTCTCCATCAGAACCATGTTGTTGAGTATTTTCATGGCCTGGCCCGATCCCGAGGAGCCGCAATAAGTCACGTCCGAGCCAAGAAGGCGCAGGAACGGCACGATGGCGTCGAAGTCGGCCTGCCGACCGCCAACCATGATGCTGAGCGTGCCGCGTTGGGCCGCCTCGCGCGTCCGCGCGATGGGCGCATCGACGAAATGACCGCGCCGTTCCTCGAACAATGCCGACAATTCCCGCGCCAGGGAGACCGGCGAAGTCCCCAGATCGACCACGGTGGTGCCCGGCTTTGAATTGTCGAGCAATCCGTCCCGGCCCTTGCAAACAGTACTGACTTGTTCGCCGCTCGGCAGCGCCAGAAAAATCAAATCACATTGGATCGCGAGTTGCTTGATATCAGACGCTCGCACAACGCCGTACTCACCCAAGCGACTTAACGGTTCCGTGTTCACATCAAGCGCGATGATTTCGCGCCGCGTGCCGACGGCGAGATTCCGACACATCGGCTCGCCCATGACGCCCAAACCTACAAAACCAATTTTGTTGAACTGAGTCATGAAGTTCTCAATTCTACTTCCGTGCTGTGCCGCCCCGAGCGGCTGGATCTTCCTGAACAAGCCTAAGAGGCCCTCGCCAAATGCAGCGTCCGCGCGGCATCGCTCTCGTGTTCGATATTCCAGCAGAATTTCGCGAGCAACTCTGCTCGATCGCTCGGCAAGACGTCCTGTGTGAGATCGGCCAGTTTGAGATTCAGATCGTTGTCACTGAGCGGGCGTTCGACGGAACCCAGCGCATAGTCGACGTGCTGTTCCACCACCGTTCCGTTCGCCAGCGTTACCTTGAGATGAGCCTCGTCTTTTCGATAACGGGCGTCAGCTTTCGCCTTGATTTTGTTGCGTATACCAACAATCACCTCGTCAATCGTCAGGGCGTCGGAGAAATATCCGATCTTGATTGCGCGGAAATTCAGCGCGATCGCAACCCAATGATAGACGCTGAACGTTCCTTCAACAGCTGTCGCTGGCGCACGACGGCCGCAAAGTTGAAGGCAAAGCGGATGAACGATCAATTCGATCGCCGAAATCGACTCCACCGGAACTGAGGCTCTTTCGACTAGATCCAGCGCGGCCGTAATAGCGGCGTGCGTTACAATCCCTGAAGGAAACGCTTTGTACGAATTGCGGAATAGCTCGAAGTCTGTACCCAGGTTGTTCACCAGAGCCGGTAAGTTCGACGCTTCGGTGTACAACGCGGCCAGACCGCGCGGCCCTTCCAGAGGTGTCGCGGACGCCGTAAAGCCCTGCTGCGCCAGAAACGCCGCTGTCAGCCCCGCTTCCGCCGCGAACGCTGGGACCAAGTTCTTTGCCATAGTCCCATGTGTTTCGCGTGTCCCGGACGCCCGTGCTGCAGCTATCCCGGCGGCCCAGAGCAGTTGCTCGCTCTTCAGCCCAAGCGCCTTTCCGGCCGCCATGGCAGCCGCCACGCCACCGGTCAGCCCAGTCAGGAACCAGGCATCGCTGCATCGTGCCGGCGGTACAGCGAGTGCAACCGCCAAACGGCACTCGATCTCTATGCCCAGTAATAACGCGTGCAGAAACTCACACCCGGTGAGGCGCCGGACAGCGAGCAAAGCGAGCAGTGCGGAGGCGATCGGTCCGGTTGGATGGATGATCGTTGCCAGATGCGTGTCGTCGAAATCCGCGATAGACGATGCAATGGAATTCAGGAATGCGGCCTTGAACACATCCGTCTTTTCGGGGCGACCGAGCAACACCGCTTCGCGCGGGCCGGAGAACGGATCAACCGCAGCAAAGGCTCGCTGAACCGTATCATGCCTTGCGGCATTGATCGGGCACCCGATCCAATTGACCAGGGCGCGAGTGGCCTCGTGACGGACATTCGCCGGAATGTCTCCTGGTCTCGAGCTTGCGACAAAGTCCGCAAGCTGCCTCGTAATGCTTTGAATCACGTCACGCCTTCACGCCAATGCTTCACCGCCCCGGCAGCAAGGTCATTCGGCAGCACGCTGTATCGCGTTGTTCCGAAGTCGCCCGATCAAATAATCGGTGTCCATGACGTCGCCGAATATGGAGTAGATACTCGAGAGTGTTGCGTTGTGTTCTTCATCCGTCCACGTGGCGTTGCCATCGCTCACCATGATGACCTTGAAATTATACATCATGGCGTCCCGGGCCGAACTCTCGCAGCAGCAATTGGTCACTGTTCCGGTGATAAGGACGGTATCGATCCCCTCCGCGCGGAGCTGATCCGTTAGCCCGGACGAACCAGGCAAGAACGCGCTGAAGCGCTGCTTGAGAACCCTGGAATCCTCCGGCTTCACCTCAAGTTCGTGATGAATCTCGTGACCACGAGAACCAATAGCCATGTTCTTCACTCGGCGACGAACTTCGTCGGGCGTTCCCCTGAACATACCAAACCACTCAGACCATGTTTGCAGGGCATATTCGCCGACCGTGTTCTGAATCCAGACGACCTTGCCTCCGGTCTCGCGCACTGCCCGCGCAAGCTTGTTGATGTTCGGAATGATATCGACAGCACCCGGCACATAGGCGGCGGCCAGCTCCTTGGTCAAAAAAGCATGCTGCATATCGACCACGATGAGCGCCGTCCGTCGCGGATCGAGACCGTCATGAACATGCAGATTACCGCGGCGCTCCATAACGCGATCGATGAGGGACTGCGGCAGATTGATCTTGTGCATGCTCAACTCTCTCTTTCAAAGAGGCGCGAACTCAAACGCGGACTTCAGACCGTTATGCTGCGATCGTATCCAAAACGCGGCCGCGGGTTTCAATCGCGATCGCGATGATCGCAATGCCGGCGACGAAGTACGACAATGCAAAGGTATGCATGACATACATGCCGTATCCCGACACCATCATAGTCCCCAACGTCAGGGGCACAAGGAATGAACCCACACGGCCGATTCCAAAAAACCAGCCCACGCCTGTCGCCCGCACCGCGGTCGGATAAAGCTCCGCGGAATATGTGATGCAGCCGCCGAAAACGCCTGGATTGCAGAATCCAACCGCCGCGATTGCTACGTACATCATCGGCCCTGATGAGTACGCGAACCAAAGGTCAAACACGGCACCGAGGATCAGGAACAAGGGCAGTATGAGTCGCCGGCCGAACAGATCCATCATGTACGTGATCGACATATAGCCCACCACGCCAGCCAGGGCCTGGATAAAAGAGAACGTCAAAGCACTGCCAATGCTCATTCCACGTTGAGTCAGGATCAGCGGAAGCATGAAGATCATTCCGTTGCCCGCCCACAGCAAGCCGATCGACACAATCCAGAGCAGACTGGTGCGGCGGCGCAGATCGGGCCTGAAGAGCTCAGCAAGCGTAAACTTGGCAGTCTCGGAGATGGTTGCTGCCGCTTGTTCATTGAGCGGAGCAGATGGCGCCGCGCCGGAGCCTGCGCCGTTCTCGATCTCGATACGGGAAACGACCTCAGCTGCTTCCTTCGTCCTGCCCTTGTTCAGCAGGTAACGTACCGATTCAGGAATCGCTCGGCGAATCACCCAGACCCAGAGAAGCGGCACGATGCCGATCAGAAAAAGGTACTTCCAGCCCAGTGTCGGCACCACTAGGAGACCGAGCAGCGCTGCGGTGACCTGCCCGCAACCGAAGGCGGCCATGACCGTGCCGGTTCCAAGCCCGCGAACATTGCGTGGCATGAATTCGGCGACCAGCGTCGTGGTGACCGGCACTTCTCCGCCCAGTCCGAAGTTCGCGATGAAGCGACTGATGCCCATCGTCGTCGCGTTCCAGGACACCGCCATCAGACCCGTGAACACGGCAAAGATTGCAATGGTTGCCTGGAAGGCTGTCTTGCGACCGATGTAGTCGGATATTGTGCCCCAAAACAATGCTCCCACGAACGCGCCGGCCAAACCAACTGTCGCAAGAAATCCAGCTTGTTGAGGATTAAGCCCGAACTCCTTTGCGATGACCGGCAGAGCCGAGCCGAACATCACGAAGTCGGCAGCATCGAAGAAGACGCCGATGAAGCCGGCCGCGATCAGCTTCTTGTGCCATCGGCCAAATGGTATGGCCTCGAGGCGCGCGAGTGTGCGCGCCGTTTGATCTGTCGCTACAGACATAGCATTCCCCCCTCATTGGCTTTTGCTCTGCCGACGCGATGGTCCGACTTCTTCGAAGCGTTTCCTCTCGCTCGGAGTCGGTTGAAAGCGCCAACACTGACGCAGATCGCCAATTAAAGCTGTCACACAAATCTAGAGCGGCGCAATGATAATAAGGGCGCGTTTCACCGGCCGGGATCAGCGGATCTCCACCTTCCTTCCGGGTGAACGGCGAAAGCACGCCGACTTGGTCTTTCTGACCGGCAGTACGCGCACGGTGTTACCAGCCCCACAGCTGCCGTGACGCCATCTGCGCGCCTGCCGCGAGGGCCTTCAGTTTTGACCAAACCACGGTCGGGGAACACTTGGTGCTGCCGCAGTGCAAACGTGCCGAAACCACAGTCCGTCCCCGCTACGACGCGCTCCCGCCCCACGATGTTGGCGTAGCGCATGATCCTTTGCTCGACCAGCCGTGGATGCTCCACGATGTTGGTTGTCGAGTCGATCAGTCCAGGAATCAAAACCTTGTCGTCAGGTAAACGGGCGCTTTTCCAATCTTCCCATTCGTGCTCGTGCCGCGGATTGGCCCCCTCGAATAGAACCGACTGCGGCCGCATGTCGCGGAGAAGCTCGAATAGCGCGGCCACAGGAAGGTCGTGCGTGTGCGGCCCCGCGTAGTTGCCCCAGCAGATATGTAACCGCATCGCATTGGATGGAATCTTCGCGGTCGCGTGATTCACCGCCTCCAGATTTCGGCGCGCGATTTTGAGGAACTCTTTTTCACCTCTCTGCCAATGCCGCATATGCCAGCTCATCGCGAGATCGGGACAGTCGATCTGCAAGAGGATGCCGGCCTCATGGATCATCTCGTATTCGCGTTTCATAGCCTCCGCCAAATCAGCGATGTAGACGTCTTCGCTTTTGTAATGCGTCGTCGGAATGAACATCGCAAGAACACCCGGCGATGCTGCATTCATGAAAAGGCCGCCCGCACGTTTGCTTTCCGGCGCCGACTTCAGCCGTGCGATGTCCGCTTTAAGGGGTGCCGCATCGCCCAAGGATACCGGGCCGGTGCACGTCGGACCCGAGATGAACACGCCGGCCTGCTTTGCCCGATGCGCCGCGTAGTCGGGATGCTCTGCGATGTCAGGAAATGAAATGTTGGTCGGCAAGACCGAGCTTGCCGAGTCCTTCAGTGCGTCTGCCGGCTGGATGCTGATGCCGCGAAGCCGCTCGCTGACATAGCCGATGTACGAGATTTTGCTCATCTCACCGTCGGAGATGACATCGACTCCGCTTTCAACCTGCCTACGCACGACCTCATTTACGGCATCCGCGCATTGCTGCGCGTAGTCCGCTGGGTGCCGCGCGCCGAGCTTCTGCATGGAGGCCATTGTCTCGATCAGCCGATCGGGCCGAGGCAAACTGCCGACATGAGTGGTGAGAATGCGTTCGGTATTTTTCTGCATGGCCCGAACGTATTGACGTTCGCACTGAAAAATCAAGGCCCAGCGGAGTCTTCCATCCGGTAGAACACGCCGGCCTAACCGCTCGACATCTGAAGGTCCGAGCGGTAGCTTTTTTTTGAAAATCAGGAGGGGCGCGCCCATGGTCGTTTTCAGAAGCCAAACCCGCGATGGCATGCGCGTCGAGTGGGACGTGCCCATCCCGATGGACGATGGCCTGGATCTCCGCTGCGACATCTTCCGTCCGCTCAAAGATGGACGATATCCCGTGATCATGGCGATGGGGCCTTACGCCAAGTGGATGCACTACAAAGATTTGTTTATCGATCAGTGGACCCCGCTTGAGACTGAGCATCCCGAGGTGCTGGCAGACAACACTGGTCGTTACGACGTTTACGAGCAGCTCAATCCTGAGCGCTTCGTGCCTGATGGATATGTCGTCATCCGCATCGATTCACGCGGTGCAGGCCGCTCCCCGGGATTTCTGGAAATTTGGTCCGCGCGAGAAGCTCAAGACTATTTCAACTGTATTGAATGGGCCGCCGACCAACCGTGGTCGAACGGCAAGATCGGCCTCAGCGGCATCTCATACCTGGCGATGAACCAGTGGCAAGTGGCAGCTCTGCAGCCACCTCATCTCTCCGCCATGTTTATTTTCGAGGGAGCCGCCGACTATTACCGCGACATGACTTATCACGGTGGCATTTTCTGCACATTCGGGCGAGCACTGTACGGCCCGGCGATCGTTTCGGTGCAGAACGGAAGGGGTTCCAGAGGTTATCGCAGCCGCATTACCGGTGACTGGGTATCCGGACCGGATACGCTGACCGAAGAGGAGCTCAGCGCGAATCGTCTCGACTGGTATCGAGAGACACTCGACCATAAATTCGCAAATGACGAATTTTGGACCTCTCGAATGCCAGACTTTTCGAAGATCAATGTGCCGTTCGTGTCAGCGGGAAACCTGGGAGGCCACGGTCTTCACCTGCGAGGGAACGTCGAGGGTTTCATGCAATCGGCGTCGAAGCAGAAATGGCTCGAACTGCACGGCTTGGAGCACTGGACGGAATACTACACCGATTACGGTGTCGATCTGCAAAAGCGTTTCTTCGGGCATTTCCTCAAGGGTGAAGACACTGCCTGGTTGAAACAGCCGCGTATTCAGATCCAGGTTCGGCATCCTGGCGACAGATTCGTCCAGAGACACGAAGACGAATGGCCCATCGCCCGAACGAATTGGACCAAGTTCTATCTAGCGCCACAAGGCCTGCGGCTCCAACCTACTCCCCTTACCTCGGAAGCGACGGTCACGTACAAAGGCATATCAGACGGTCTTGTCTTCCTCAGTGATCCGCTGGAGGCGGACACCGAGATCACCGGGCCATCAGTCGTGAAGCTGTTCGCTTCCTCTTCAACGGAGGACGCCGACATCTTCATCGTACTTCGGGCATTCTCTCCGGACCTCAAAGAAGTCACCTTTACAGGAATGACAGACCCGCATACGGCGATCACACACGGTTGGTTACGGGCGTCGCGGCGAAAACTCGACAAATCCCGTTCGACTCCGCATCGGCCCTACCACACGCACGACCAAGACCAGAAGCTCAAGCCGGGAGAAATCGTCGAACTTGATATTGAGGTTCTATCCACATCGGTGGCGCTGCCCAAAGGGTACCGGATCGGGCTGGCGGTGCGGGGCAAGGACTACGTATACGGCGGCGGTGCAGGTCGAGCGATCCGCTTCCAGGGCGGACAGTTCACCGGCGTTGGCGGTTTTCGCCATGACGAAGGTGCCGACCGTCTCACAAAGGTGTTCAACGGCGACGTGACGTTGCACTTTGGTGCCGGCCGGCCTGCCTACGTCGAGCTGCCGATCGTTCCATCAAAATAATGGATTATAAGTTCAGAAGCCGATCGTGCATCCAGTCGACCTCGCGGCAGGAGAATGACCATGGACCAGGCCAAAGCCATTGAAGCCGCAAAGCTGCTCGTCCAAGCACGCAAGACCGGAGTTCCAATCAAGGAACTACCTGCCGAGATCAGACCCGTGGTCGCGGCCGATTCCAACCAAATCGCCGCCGAGGTCACGCGAATGCTGGGCGTCGAGATTTCCGGCTGGAAGATCACCTTCCTCTACAAGCCGCGTGAGGTACCGTTTCAGCATCCGATCTACAAGGACCTTATGTTTTCGAGTCCGGCGAAAGTTCCCACCTCGATCACGCCTTCCATGTTCATCGAGCCTGAGGTCACTTTTTGTCTCGCGAAAGATTTGCCTCCACGCGAAAAACTTTACACTCATGAGGAAGTCGCAAGCGCAGTCGACGCATGCCCGTCGATGGAATGCGTCGATACGCGCTTCGACAGTAAGTACAAGACGATCCGCCAGCGCCTGAATGAACGCGCTACACTTGTTGAGGCTTATGCTGATAACCAAACGAACGGTGCATTCGTCATTGGCGATCCGGTCAAGAATTGGCGTGACATCGATTTCGGCAGGATGAAAGTACGGATGAGCGCTGACGGCAAGACCATCGTCGAAACAATTGGTGGCCACGCGTTCACGGACCCGTTCCCGCCGGTCGTCGTGCTCGCGAATTATCTGCGCAGTGGCCCCGGCCTTAAGGCAGGCCAAGTGGTCGCAACGGGATCATTCTCGGGCTTCTTTCCAGTCGAAGTCGATCAAGAGATCGTCGCCGAATTTGAAGGATTTGGAAAGGCAAGCGCAATGTTCGTGAAGTGAAATCCTGGTGATCTGTCGAAGACCCTGTGGGACTAAGGGGCGACTGAATTACGGCGTCCTTTTTGCCGGATTGCTGTCCCACTTATAGGTTCGGCCGTCGCGACCTGCCTTGTATTTCCAGTCGTCGAGGTACGCGGAATCGAAGCGCCAACGATGATCGGATGGCGTTGTCAGGTTCACGATCGCATCAAGCTGAATATGACCATAAAGCCGTTGGCGGTCGTGAATAGCATCGCCGCACTCCTGATGTCCTTGAGGATCAGAAAACCAGTGATCGCGGCGCCCGTCGCGTCGCGCCGATACGACTATTGCGAATGCGCCATGCCGGCATCGGTGAGCACTTTACCCCAGCGCGTAGTTTCCGCATTGACGAAGGACCGTAGGCCTTCCGGCGTGTCCTTGCGGCCCGGCACAGCGCCTAGCTTGATCATCTGCTCGCGGAAATCCGGTTGCGCGACGATCTCGCCTATTGCCGCATTGAGCTTGGTGACGATGTCCTTCGGAGTCTTCGCCGGCGCAACAATCATCTGCCAGGAATCGCCGTCGAAGCCGGGCACACCGCCCTCTGCGATCGTAGGCACGTCCGGGAGGCCTTCGAAACGCTTCGCCGTGCTGATACCAAGCACCCGAACCTTATTTTCCTTCACGACGCCCTCGCCAGCCGCGATATCGACGAACATGAACTGGATTTGACCGGCCATTGTGTCGGTCAGCGCAGGCATGGTGCCACGATAAGGCACTTCGGTCATCCGCGTACCAGTCATGCTCTTCATGAGCGCCGGCAATACCGACACGGTGCTACCGACACCGCCAGTGCCGTAGTTGAGTTTGCCCGGCTCCGCCTTCGCCAGCTTGATCAAATCCTCGACATTCTTTACCGGCAGATCGGGGTTGGTGATCAGCAGAAACGGTGAAGAAGCGACGAACGCAACCGGAGTCAGTTCCGTATCAGGATTGTACGGCAGCCGCTTATAAAGCGTACTATTAATTGACATGGTGCTCCCGGTGGCCAGCATCAACGTGTAGCCGTCAGCCGGCGCTTCGGACGTTGCGACAGCCGCCACGATTGTTCCCGCCCCGCCTTTGTTTTCAACCGTCACCGGTTGGCCGAATTTCTGGCTGAGCTTCTGCGCGACGACGCGCGCTAGCAGATCGGTCACACCACCGGGCGCGAACGGCACGATGATCTTGACGGCCCGCGTCGGATAGATCTCGGCGGCGTGTGTGGCCGGCATCAGTGCGCAAAGGCCGATCATCGTGGTGATGATATTAATAATCAGGCGAAGGCGCATTTTGATCTCCGAATTACGGGAAGGGCCCGGCGAAGGACGTGGCAAGTAGATGGCTCAGCTCTGCACGACGGGATTCTTCACGTAGGCAGTCGCTTCGATCTCCACGAGAACATCTTCGTTCGCGAGATCAGCAATGAAGCAGGTGCTGATTGGCGGATCCTTCTTGAAAAACTCAGCGCGCACCGCGTTCATGCGCTTGTACTCACTCTGGTTTTTCAGCATCACAACGACTTTTATGATATCTTCCATAGTGCCGCCGACGGCTTCTACGCATTTGCGAATGTTGTCGAGCGTTAGCTGCGTCTGCTCCTCGATTGTCGGCGGCATCTTGCGTTCGTAATAGTCGCCCCTGATATGGCTGAGCGCCGTTGTGCCGGCGATGTGCAGGTAATTGCCAATCAGGATTGCGCGGGAGAAAGGCCCGACCGCTTCGGCCATGCCCTTCGGTTGAATGACGATCTTCTCGTCCATTGTAGCTCTCCCTATCGATGATCAAGTAAAGACGAGGCTCTTCGAACGTACGCGCTGCTGGAGATCGTTGACCAGCGAGCACAGGCGCTCGGCGCCTTCCATGAGTTGGGCCTCTTCAAGACGGCCAAAGCTCAAACGCATCGACCGTGTTTTCGGCTCGAAGGCGTAGAAGACGCCGCCGTCAACGAATGCAACACCGCGGCGCACGGCACGGAAATAAAGCTCGGATGTATCGGCATCGTCAGGCAGCGTCAGCCAGAAGCTCAGCCCGCCCGCCGGGCAATTGAGCCGGCAATTCGGCGTAAGGCCCGCCTTGAGCGCGGAAAACAGTTTGGTCTGCCGCGCGCGGTACAATTCGCGAAGCCTATCAAGTATCGGCGGATAGCGCCGCCGCGCGAGGAAGCGCGCGAGCGCCACTTGCATTAGGCCGTTGCTATGTAGATCAGCGTTCGCCTTCATCAACAAGAGGCGCTGAAGCAGCGCAGGCGGACACACCATGAAGCCGAGCCGTGTGCCCGGCAGCATCGTCTTCCCGAAAGTACGGACATAAATGACGTGGTTTTCTCCACTTGGCAGCGCACGAATGGCCGCGACCGGAGAACCGCGAAAACGCAATTCCGAGGCGTGATCGTCCTCGATAATGACCGCGCCGTAACGCTCAGCGAGCGCAAGAACGGCCTGACGTCGCGACAGTGAGATCGTAATACCGCTCGGATTCTGGAATGTCGGATTGAGATAGATCACGCGCGCACGCGCACGCTTGAAACCATCCTCTATGGCGGTGAGATCAGGCCCTTCGTCGTCGCCGGGCACCTCTAGAATGCGTGCCTGCGTCAGACGGAAGGCATTGATGGCGCCATAATAGGCAGGCTGCTCGACGATTACCGGCGTGCCCGGCGGACAAAGCGCACGTACCGTAAGGTCGAGCGCCTGCTGCGCCCCTGACGTGACGATCACCTCGCCGGCCTGAACCGCGATCCCTTCGTCGGCCAGAAACTGCGCAATTTGCTGACGCGCCTCCTGCCGGCCAGCCGGCAATTCATATTGCATCGACGACTCAAGCTGCCGGTCTACAGCTTCCGTCAAGCACGTCCTGAATTCAGCCAGACACCCCCCGTCCACGCGCGCATAATTCGAACTGAACGATATGACGCCCGGAGCCCGGGCCAGGTCGTAAAGCCGTTCGGCAATCATGGGCTGCGTTGGCGCGCGATCGACTTCGCCCACATGCGCGTGCAAACCGGAGAAGCCGCGCACAAACGTGCCACCACCACGACGCCCTTCGACGAGTCCTGTTTCGACCAGTCCGCGATAGGCCTTCGCAACGGTGATCTGGTTGACTTCAAGGTCGCTCGCCAACCGACGCACTGGCGGTAGTCGCATGCCGGGGCGCAGAAGACCGCGTTGAATGAGGCCGCGCACTTGTTCGCGAATTTGCACGAACAATGCCGTATCCGAAGAACGTGAGAGCACAATCTCCATCGGAACCGCCGGTGCAGCGCGAGGGCGCGACACAGGATGCGCCGGACGATGCGGAACAGATCTACGATTATTTGTATTCATATTTGTATTGCTAAACAATCTTGGAACTCACTTTTACCGATATGTCAGTTTTTGTGAAGCGAGACAACACGCCTTCCAAGCGATACAAATAGAATTGTGCAATAGAACACCTCATGCAACCGTGCTATCCCGTCGCAGCTATGCCGACGTGATGCGCGACGTTCCGACGCCGGGACAGGCTTCGCCCGACGATCATGGATAGGAGAGAAAGGCACAATGAGCACGCCCGAAGCCGAAAAATTCGATCTTGTCGTAAGCGGCGGCGCGGTGATCGTACCCGGTGTCGGTTCGTTCAAGGCGGATGTCGCGATGATAGGTGGCAAAGTTGCAGCGATCGGCAACAGCCTCGCCTCATGCGGTAAGGAAGTATTTGATGCGTCGGGCAAACACGTGCTGCCCGGCTTCTTCGATCCTCACACGCATATCGGAATCGAGCGCTCTTACGAAGAAGAAGCCGAGACCGAAACACGCGCGGCGCTGATTGGCGGCGTTACGACTATCGGTATTTTCCTCCGCAGTCTAAAGGACTCCTACAATCTGCATCTGTCCTCCTTCCGTAAGGCGATGGACGAATTGAGCTATGTCGACTCCATTTTCCATCCGCAGATCTTCACGGAGGAGCAGATTGAAGAAATTCCGCAGTATGCGCGTGACTTTGGGATCCGCTCGTTCAAGTTCTATATGTCGGGACTGCCGGGCGTCGTCGAATCTGTTTCGGATGCTCTGCTGCTGAAGGGCTTTCGCGCCGTCGCCGAGCTTGGCCCCGACACCATCGTCTGCGTACATTGCGAAACCGGAACGTTGATCGATCAGGCGCGCGTCGACCTCAAGAAACTGCCGCAGGGCAACCTCGCCGATTGGGAAATGGCGCATCCGCCCGAAGCCGAAGCGCTCGCCATTCGTACGGCTTCGTACCTCGCGAAGGTCGCCGGTGCGCATCTCTATGTCGTGCACTTGTCGAGCATTCAGGGCCTCGAAGCGGTGCGCGCGGTACGGCGCGATGGGGCCAAGATGACTGTCGAAACCGTGAGCCCCTATCTCTGCCTCAACAGCAACGACCCGAACCAATTTCTGGTCAAGATGGTGCCACCGATCCGCAGCGCCGAACATGGCGATGCGATCTGGACCGGTCTGCTCGAAGGCTCAGTCAACACGATCGGCACGGACAATACGTCGCGTAGCCGCGCCGCGAAGAACCCTAGCGGTGGCCTGCATGGTGCCCGCCCTGGCTATGCGGTGCTCGGCACTCATCTGCCGTCACTCATGCATTACGGCCGCCTCCGCGGAGTCCCGCTGGAAACGCTCGTCGATCACTGCACGCGTCAGCCGGCCAAGGTTTACGGCATCTATCCGCAGAAAGGCACGATTGCCATTGGTAGCGACGCCGATCTTGTCATAGTCGATCCCGACCTGGAGAAGGAAGTGCAGCCGGGTCTGCTCAAGGGGATGTCGGACTTCTCGCCATTCGAAGGCAAGAAGCTGCGAGGCTGGCCTGTCGCGACGATCAAAGGTGGTCGCATCGCAGCCCGAGATGGTGATGTTCTAGCGCCGGCCACCGGCCGCTATCTCCCCCGCCGGGCCCACAATGAGCCGCCCGCTCTTGACTGGCTCCGGGTGGTGCCGCGCTGACGCGCGGCGCCTACAACTTCAGCAACGTTGCCGCGTTGTTGCCCAACACTTTGTCCTTGTCTTTCGTATTCAGAGAGGTCGCCTTCATCCAATCGACCCCTTCCTTGTTGGTAGCGAAGGGCCAGTCGACCGAGAACATGATGCGATCGACACCAAGCGCGGCAATCGAAGCGTCAAGCGCGATGTCTGAGAAGTTACCGCTGGTCGTCAAGTAGAAATTATTTTGGAAGACTTCACGGAAAGGACGATCTGCACGTGAGAGGAAATGATCCATGCGCCAGAGCAGGAAGGGAAGTCCCTCCCCGAGATGGCCAACAATGACTTTGAGATTGGGAAACTTCTGGAACACGCCAGAGATGATCATGCGCACGCACTGCGTGGCCGCTTCGACGGTAAAGCCCAGCGCGGGACCGATCAGCCACGGAAAGTCTGTTGCGTAAGTTTTGTAGTAAGCGTCGATCACGGCGGGATGTGGAAAGGATGGATGGAGATAAACCGGAACATCAAGCGCCTCCGCACGCTCAAAGATCGGCCAGTATTCCGGCTCGTCGATGAACTGGCCATTTGTCAAGCCGTGGATCATCGTCCCCTTGAAGCCGAGCTTGCTTACCGTCCGTTCAAGTTCGTCAGCCGCGGCTTTCGGATCCGGTGTGGGCAACGCAGCAAGCGCGGCAAAACGATCGGGTTTGCTGGTAACAAAAGCCGCGAGGCGATCATTTGTCTGCGTCGCCATGCGAATAGACGTCGCAGCGTCGAGCTTCTGCGTCGCCGGCGCGCCATGCGACAACACTTGAATGTCGATGCCCGCCTCATCCATTTCGCGCAAACGCAGTTCGCCCATATCGAACATACGGCGCTCGAGCTCGGAGGGACGCTTTCCCTCTCGTCCCGGAAATAAAGCGACGAGATCTGGATCCCAATAATGTTCTTCCAGTGCAATGATCGGATTTCGCTTGCGTGCCACAGCAGTCTCCCTTTTGGTGGGTGCAGACTACTCAGCGAATGACACAACACAAGGCATTGCTGTGCATGCCCGACCCCCGAATTAAAGCTTAAGTGTACGTCGATACAAATAATACGCGTGGAAAGAACGTCGTGAACGAGAAGAGGATTGATCAGGCAACGCTTAAGCAGCTTGCTTCAGGCGTATATGCCTGGATTGGTGAGAATGGTGACTCCAATGGCGGCGCTGTCATAACGGCTAGCGGCCTTGTCGCCATTGATGCGCAGCAGAGCGCGGCGCAGGGTCGGAAGTTTCGCTTGGCCGTCGAGAAGGCCACCGGCGCGACGGTCACGCGGCTCATTAATACCCATTTTCATCTCGATCACACCGCCGGCAATGTCGCATTTGACGACGTTCCGATCTTTGCGCAGGAGAAGACGCCCGCGCTGATGAATGACTACATGGGCACCCAAGGCGCCACGCGCTGGAACGTTGAACGCCTCGATCAGCGGCTGCGTCTATTCTTCGGTTCGAACCTCGACGAACTCGTGCCTCCCGGCGACCCGCTTTACGACTGGTTTGTGACGCGCGTGCGCAGACCAGGGCTTGAAACCCTCGAACTCGTCGCACCCAATGCAACGTTCAAGGATCATTTTGCCTATCGCCGTGCCGAAGGGATCATGCATCTCAACTATGTCGGTCCAGCACACTGCGACGGCGAGATGATCATCCACCTGCCCGAGCAGAAGATCGCCTTTCTTGGTGACCTCCTGTTCGTCGGCCGCTTTCCGTGGCTCGGCGATTGCGACCTCAACAGCTGGATTTCCTGCCTAACTCGCATCAGGACACTCGATCTCGACCGGATCGTGCCCGGCCATGGCGACGTCTGCACGCTTAACGAAGTCGATGACTTCCGACGCTTGCTCGTGGCCTTACGCGAGGCTGTTGCCGCGCGGGTCGATGCCGGCGTGTCTGAAGAAGCGGCGATGCACGAAGTATCCTTGCCGCAATATGGAAGCCTACCACGTTATCGCGAATGGCTGCCGTCGAATATTCGCTCAATCTATCGTTACCTTAAACGGGGCTAGAGCTATGGGCACAAAACTTCCTTTGCGATTGGCTTGCTGGGATTACGATCGCACGCGCTCGCTGATCGACGGTCGCGTTCAGCCTGAAGATATCGACCTTCAGGTTTCAGTTATGCGACCACGCGAGGCCTTCACATGCATGCTGGAGCGCGAAGAATTCGATGTCGCCGAGGTTTCGCTGGCGAATTACACGCAACTCAAGGCTAAGGGCGATATGCGCTTTGTCGGCATTCCGGTCGCGCTGTCGCGTATGTTCCGGCACTCTTGCATTTACGTGCGCGCGGGCGTCGGCGTCGCGAAACCAGAAGATCTGATCGGTCGCCGCATCGGCGCGGCGCAACTCGATTCGACCGGGCTCGTTTTCATCAAGGGCATGCTGTGGCATGACTATGGTGTCAGGCCGGACCGCGTGCGGTGGGTCACCGGAGGACTTGAGGTGCCAGCGAAAGCGAAGATGCCACCGGCCGGCCATGGCGCCGTCGAAACTCTAGGTGACGGCGAAACGCTCGTTTCGGCCTTCAAGGCAGGGAAGCTCGACGCCATCATTTCCAATCACATCCCCTCGCCGTTCCTTGCCGGCGATCCACAGATGCTACGTCTATTCGCCGATTTCAAAACTGCCGAGCGGGACTACTTCCAGCGCACAGGCCTCTTTCCGATAATGCATATTGTAGCGATGCGCGCGGACATGCACGCTGCTCATCCGGACATCGCGACGAAGCTCTTCGCAGCCTTTTGCGCCGCGCGCGACCGCGGCATTGCTGATCTCTATGATACCGATGCGTTGCGCGTCGCCGTGCCGTGGCTGATCGACGCGATCGACGAGTCGCGCCGGGTGCTCGGAAAGGATTATTGGTCTTACGGCGCGGAGCAGAACCGAAAGGTATGGGATACGCTCGCGACATTTCTCGTCGAGCAGCAGCTTGCCGCGCGCAGGCCTTCACTAGACGAAATGTTCATCACTGGGTGAAATGCGACATCTCCCACGGCGTGGGTGGTCAAATCTTCCGCGATCAGTAAAAGGCAGAAGCTGGATACCCTTTGATGATGCATTCGCCGTCTTCCTCGATCGAGAGTCGCGCCTCCTGGATCATTGCCTCGGTCGCGCTGTGCGTCATGGCGATGTCGTTCGGCGCGGCCTGGATTGCCGCGGTAGCGCTCAAGGATATCGCCGCCGAAGTGGGCGGCGCGCGCTCGATTCCGGCACTCGCCAGTGCGCTGGCGTGGCTTGGCTCCGGGGCCGGCGGGATCATGATGGGGCGGTTGGCAGACCGTATCGGCACGCGCTGGACCGTGATGTTCGGCGCGCTAATGATCGCTCTTGGTCTAGCGATCTCGACTTTCGGGGCGCCATGGCCGCTGTGGATTGGCCACGGATTGTTCATCGGCCTGTTCGGGCTCGGCGGCATCAATGCGCCACTATACGTCTATGTCAGCCGCTGGTTCGATCGTCGGCGCGGTTCAGCGCTGGCACTCATCTCGAGCGGGAGCTATCTCGCCGGCGCACTGTGGCCGCCAGCGTTCGAGCACGCGATCGCTGATTTCGGCTGGCGTCAGACGATGTTGTGGTACGCGGTGGCCGAGATCATTGTAGTAGTGCCGCTGGCGACGATCTATTTCCGTCACCCACCTGAAGTGATTCATCCCGCCGCCGCACTAGATAACACTGGCAAAAAAGCGCGCGTGCTGGGCTGGCCGCCCGACGTGGCGTTTGCGCTGATGTGCGGCGCGGCGGTGCTATGCTGCATTCCGATGGCGATGCCACAGGGCCATCTGGTTGCCTTTTGCAGCGATCTCGGCATCAGCCGTTCGGTAAGTGCTCTCATGCTGTCGGTGCTACTCGGCACCGCTTTCGTGAGCCGGCAGATTTGGGGGACGATCTCCGACCGCATCGGCGGCCTGGCCACCGTGTTGATCGGCTCGGCCTGGCAAACGGCAGCCATGACTTCGTTGCTACTCACACAGACTGAGGTCGGGCTATTCACGGCCGCCGCCGCCTTCGGGTTCGGCTTTTCTGGCATTATCCCGGCTTATGTGTTGGCATTGCGCGAACTATTCCCAGCCGCGGAAGCCTCCTGGCGGATTCCGACGCTGTTGTTGTTCAGTGGCGGCGGCATGGCCGCAGGCGGCTGGTTCGCCGGCCTGCTGTATGACCATTTCGGTTATTACGCGCCTGCGTTCGCCACTGGCGCTACCTCAAACCTACTCAATCTCTTGGTGATCGGCTTGCTGGTGGCACGGGAGCACTCGCGCATTGGACGGGGCCGTAGACGAGTTCTTTCGTCACTTTGAACCATGGGCGCTAACCAACGGCCACCGCGATTCCGACTGTCCGACCTTTCAAACCCGCTAATGAAAAAATTGATTTACGAATTTCGAATTTGTTCACGCCTACAGAGATCATTCCAGCGTGGTCATCGCTGCCACTCTCTGCATTCTTGTAATACTGATAATATCCACGAACCGCGGACGCCGCTTGCTGGACGCGCTTTCGAAACAACCCTCCGACCTAAAATGGGTCGCGACTAGGCACTGCACTCGCACATCGCGCAATTTGCCGGTGCCGGTGGCGCGATTGGTCACCTTACGGCACGGCAACCTTGGTCAGTAGGGCGTCCGTGTAGATATCGTCAATCCGGACATTGCCGGCGACGGTTGAGATTGATCGCGTGAGATCAAGCGTCTCCTGCATTTTTTCAGGCGAAATCCAGCCAAGGCCGTGGCTACGTGTGCGATCCGTCAAGATAAGATCTTTCGCGACGTACCACTGCTGAAGTGCCAGCGCACCGTTGCTTTCCGGAAAGTGTTTCGTGAAGCCGGCGGCAGCCGTATCTGGATGTTGGATCGTCCAAGCATAGCCCTTCATGGTGGCTTCCACGAACCGCTTCACTAGATCCGGCTTAGTCGCAATCGTCTGATCGCCAACGATGATGCCGATCGAATAATAATCTATACCGTAATCCGCGAAAGTGAATTTGTTGATCTTCATGCCGGTCTTCTCAGCGGCTTGAGCAATCACCGGCTCCTCGTTGACGAAGCCGACAATCGAATCAACCGATTTCGAGACCAGGCTTGCATATTTGGCCGAAGGCGACAGGTTCAGTATTGTGTCTTTGGCAGGATCGATCCCCGCATTCGCTGCAAATCTAGGAAAAAGCGTTGCCGTCGTCTCACCGGCCGTCGCAC
>JBAUCK010000452.1:0-5340 GCA_049677525.1 Xanthobacteraceae bacterium | reverse complement strand
ATCTCCGGTGCAAGACCCTCCACCACCCGAACGCACTTCGCTTTACGGGCTCCATCTCTCGCGCGGCGGACGAATGGTAACATTCGCCGGCTTTGAAATGCCGGTGCACTATTCACTTGGCGTGCTTAAAGAACACTTGTTCACCCGTTCTTCAGCCGGACTGTTTGACGTATCACATATGGGGCAAGTAAGTTTGCGGCCGCGCTCCGGATCGATGGCCGATCTCGTGGTGGCCTTAGAGCGAATCGTGCCCGCGAATCTGCGAACCCTTGGGGTGGGTCGCCAACGCTATGCCGTCCTTACCAATGATAAGGGCGGAATCATCGACGATCTGATGATCGCCAATTTGGGTGATCTATTCCAGATCATAGTCAATGCCGCCACCAAACATAGCGATCTAAGGCATTTGCAAATTACGTTGGGCAGCCAATGCCATATCGAGCCTCTCGTGGATCGAAGCTTGATTGGGTTGCAAGGACCAAAGGCCGAAGCGATCCTCGCGGATGTGATGCCTGGCGTCGAGCAAATGCGCTTCATGGATGTACGCCGCAAATCAATCAGGGCCGGCGAGTGCATCGTTTCGCGTTCCGGTTATACCGGCGAGGACGGTTTCGAGATTAGCGTGCCGGCGAGCGCGACGGTGACATTTGTCGAGGCTCTTTTACGAAACCCCGCGGTCGAACTCGTGGGCCTTGGCGCACGCGATAGTCTGCGATTGGAAGCAGGATTGTGCCTCTATGGCTGCGATATTTGTACGTCGACAACCCCAGTTGAGGCCGCCCTCGAATGGACCATCCGTTCAGAGCGGGCAGACAGCCCTTCACCTGAATTCGCGGGGGCGGATGTCATTCGGCGTCAATTGAGGGATGGTGCGGCCCGCCGCCGTGTGGGGTTGCGGCCTGACGGCCGGGTGCCGGTACGTGGTGGCGTCGCCCTGTTTGCTGATGAATTCTTGCGAACGCCCGTTGGCACGGTGACATCTGGCGGCTATGGGCCGTCCCTCAGCGCCCCCATCGCGATGGGTTACGTCCTGCGCCCACTCGCCGAACTCGGCACCCGTATTTACGCCGAAGTCCGCGGCAAGTTGATTCCAATCGCTGTCGAAGGATTGCCGTTCGTTCCGTACCGCTACAAACGCTAACGATCGCCGAACAGGAAGGGTTTCGACAATGGAGCGTTTTACCGAAGACCACGAGTGGGTGCGGCTTGTTGGCGATATAGCGACCGTAGGCATCACTGACTTTGCCCAGCAAAAGCTTGGCGAACTTGTTTACGTGGAATTGCCAGAGCCAAAGCGCGAGGTGAAGAAGGGCGACATCGCGGCGGTTGTGGAGTCGGTTAAGGCGGCCTCTGAGATTTACACACCTGTGAGCGGCGAAGTCATCGAAGTCAACCAAGCGCTGAGCAACGAACCCGGTCTGATCAATTCCGATCCGACCGCCAGCGGCTGGTTGTTTAAGGTCAAAACGTCGGATCCGTCCGAATTTGAGCGGCTCCTTTCGTTTGATGATTACAGAGCCCTTACCACCTAGAAACTCGACGTTTGAGTCTGCGAATGATTCGTGACCAGAGGAATTGAAAATATGAACGCTCAATTCGACACTGCGGAATTCTCGCAAAAGCATATTGGTCCGTCGGCAAGTGATGTTGCCGATATGCTTAAGATCGTGAGCGCCGCAAGTCTGGATGCGTTGATGGATGAAACGGTTCCTGAGGCGATCCGCGAGCGTGGGTCACTTGACATAGGGGAGGCGTTGTCTGAGGTCGAAGTGCTCGCGCAATTGCGGCAGATCGGCGCGAAGAACAAGTTGTATACTTCCTTAATCGGGCAGGGGTACCACGCCACGATTCTGCCCGCGGTCATTCAACGCAATATTTTGGAGAATCCGGCTTGGTACACGGCCTATACGCCCTATCAGGCAGAGATCAGCCAGGGGCGGCTGGAAGCCCTGCTCAATTTTCAGACCATGATTTGCGATCTCACCGGACTCGACGTGGCGAACGCGTCCCTGCTCGACGAGGCGACTGCTGCGGCAGAAGCCATGGCGATGGCGCATCGCGTGACGCGGTCGAAAGCACGCGAGTTCTTTGTCGATGCACATTGCCATCCCCAGGTTATTGGCGTGCTTGAAACGCGAGCGGAGGCGCTCGGATGGCGGCTCGTCGTCGGCGATCCCTTCGGTCCGATCAAGACACAGGAATTGTTTGGTGCGATATTACAGTATCCGGGGACATTCGGCGATATCAGAGACTCTCGTCCAGTGATCAGCCGGCTGCAACAGGCGGGCGTCATCGTGACAATGGCGGCTGACCCGCTCGCCTTGACTTTGCTTGTGTCCCCTGGCGAGCTCGGAGCAGATATTGCGGTCGGTTCGACGCAACGTTTTGGGTTGCCGCTCGGTTATGGAGGTCCGCATGCCGCCTATATCGCCACTAAGGACGCTTTTAAGCGCTCCCTTCCTGGCCGCGTTGTCGGCGTTTCGATCGACGCGCGGGGTGCAACGGTATATCGGCTTGCTCTTCAAACACGAGAGCAGCATATTCGGCGCGAGAAGGCGACTTCCAACATTTGCACGGCGCAAGTTCTCCCGGCCGTCATCGCGTCGATGTACGCCGTCTACCATGGTCCCGAAGGTGTAACCGCAATAGCGCGCCGCATTCATGCAATGACGGCGCTACTCGCCGGGGCGCTTCGTCGCCTCGGATTGGTGATTGATCAGGAGCATTTTTTCGATACCGTCGCAGTACGCGTCGGGGAACGCCAGGACGAGATTCTGCGGCGCGCGAATGATCTTCGAATTAATCTGCGCAAGAACGGTGAGGGCGCGGCGGCGCGCATCATAGTCACCCTGGACGAGACCACCACACTGTCGATCGTCGAGATCGTCTGCCGGGCCTTTGGTGGAGATCTATCGCCGA
Source organism: Xanthobacteraceae bacterium (assembly GCA_049677525.1). GTDB lineage: Bacteria > Pseudomonadota > Alphaproteobacteria > Rhizobiales > Xanthobacteraceae > BOG-931. Next base: position 2,421 of record JBAUCK010000452.1, on the reverse strand, counting down.
TTGATGCCGCTCAGAGCAAGAGCTTGGCGCTTCCCGAAGCCCTTATCCGGAAAAGCCATTTCCTCCAGCATCCAGTCTTTCGCTTGCATCATTCCGAGACGGAGATGCTCCGTTACATGCGGCGACTTTCCGATCGAGATCTTGCACTTGACCGCGCCATGATCCCGCTCGGCTCTTGCACGATGAAGCTCAATGCCACCACCGAGATGATGCCGCTTTCATGGCCGGAATTTTCTTCACTCCACCCATTCGTGCCGGCGGATCAAGCGTGCGGCTATGCGGAAATGATCGAAGGGCTTGCGGAGAAGTTGTGCGCCATCACAGGCTTTAAGGCAATTTCGTTTCAGCCCAATTCAGGTGCGCAAGGAGAGTACGCCGGGCTGCTAGCCATTCGCGCTTATCATCGTTCGCGCGGTGAGGAACAGCGCAACATTTGTCTTATTCCGTCCTCAGCTCACGGAACCAACCCTGCGTCCGCACAGATGGCAGGAATGGAAGTCGCTGTTGTCGGATGTAGCGAGAACGGAAACGTCGATATCGTGCAATTGCGTGCTGCGGCCGAACGTCATGCCGCCCGACTCGCTGCGATCATGATCACGTACCCCTCCACGCACGGCGTATTCGAGGCAGGAATTCGCGAGATTTGCGAGATTGTACACGCGCGGGGAGGGCAGGTTTATCTCGATGGTGCTAATTTCAACGCTCAAATCGGACTAGCGCGACCCGCAGAGTACGGCGCGGACGTTTGCCATCTTAACCTGCACAAGACCTTTTGCATTCCGCACGGCGGCGGAGGCCCTGGAATGGGTCCCATTGCAGTTCAGTCGCATCTAGCGCCCTTCCTTCCCGGTCGTGGTGATTCCGACGCTTCGCTGCAGGGGGCAGGGCCGGTCTCGGCGACGGCTTTCGGCTCGGCCTCCATCCTTGCGATATCCTGGACATATATTCGTCTGATGGGTGAAGCCGGCCTTGGCAAGGCGACGAAGGTAGCGATTCTCAATGCGAACTATCTGGCGTGCCGGCTGAAGGAGCATTACCCAATTCTCTACACCGGCCCGAACGGGCGGGTGGCTCATGAATTCATTCTGGACACACGCGAGTTCCAGGACTCGTGCGGAGTGACAGTTGAGGATATCGCAAAGCGATTGATCGATTACGGATTTCACGCGCCGACGATGAGCTTTCCGGTAAGCGGAACCCTGATGATCGAGCCGACCGAGTCGGAATCCAAGGTCGAGCTGGATCGATTCTGCGATGCCATGATTTCCATCAGGCAAGAAATTCGCGATGTGGAACTGGGCAAGTATAGTGCCGCAGACAGTCCTCTTCGCCACGCACCGCATACCGTTCACGATTTGGCGGTCGACACGTGGATGCATCCGTACAGCCGAGCGACGGCGTGTTTTGCCTCGACTTTGCTGCGGAGCGACAAATATTGGGCGCCGGTCAATCGGGTCGACAATGTCTATGGCGACCGGAACTTGATTTGCTCTTGCCCTCCGATCGAGGCGTATCAATCGGCGGCGGAATAGGCGCCTGTGCATTCGTTGGTGGCGTTAGCTTCATGACTCTGACGCAGGGATCGTCCGGCTCGGTCGAACGAAGCCGCAACCTTCGATCGGGTTATGAAATTCGCTTTTAGCCAACTCCTGATCTGAACTCTCTTCGCAAGGAAATCTGTGAGCGTTATGTAAAGGACAAGTCGTATCGGACGATAGCGACACCAGATCCGCCGCGCGACCGGCGGACATGACGGCTACAAGAAGCGATGTCTGCTTTCCCACCCAAAATAGCTGCGGTACTCGTTGATCGGCGCGGAACGCCGTGCCGATAGTTACCGTCGTCATTAATGCTTCCTGGCGGGAACACTGTGACCGAAAGCGCCGGCAACATTGACATCGTCAACGAGGGCAATCGGATTATCGAGGGCATCGGTCCGGAATTATGAGGCAAGTGAATGAATAATCTGAGAGACAAATGCGCCATTGTCGGCACCGGCCACAGCGACTTCGAACGGCCGGCTGGTTGGCTTCGCGAGCGTTGCGTTGCAGTTCCCTGAGCTCGCAGCCGAGCAACTCGAATTCGGCATGAAGCACTTGGGACTCGTCGGCGGCGCGATCGGCCCTACGGTCGAGGGTGAGGAGTTGTCGTCGGCGCGGTTCGACCCTTTTTGGACGAAGTGCGAGGAGCTCGATGCGTTGTTGTTCATGCATCCGCAAGACAGTGCTGTCGCGACCGGGGTCGAGAAACGCGTCCGCGGCAAGGGATATCTCGTTAACACGATCGGAAATCCGCTGGAAACGACCATTGCATTGTCACATCTAATCTTCGAGGGAACGCTCGATCGCTTCCCAAAGTTGCGTCTCTGTGCGGCGTCCGGACGCCATCGAAGAATCGACCGCGTGGGACGATATTTCAACG
>JBAUCK010000451.1:0-3305 GCA_049677525.1 Xanthobacteraceae bacterium | reverse complement strand
AAAATTTGAACGAATGCCGGTTCCCCACATTGTGCACTGCTATCAAGGGGCTGACGGCGATTTGCACGAACAGATATCGGCAATTCGGCAATCCTTCGGCCCCGACGCGCAATTGCAGCGTCGATTTTGGCAACGAGCCGTTCACCATGACGCCGGAATCCATTGCGGCGGATGCGCCACTGCGCCCGGCGGCGGTGCGGCGACCGGCCGGGTGCCGGCGACCTTAGCTTTCGCTTAAGCGGCCTCTGACACGATCGCGCCCATAGAAAAAAGGGGGCGCGTCTGCTTAGCCGGGCGTGCAATGGGAATTGGGCCTGCTCGCGCCGATTGGTCACTATATTGACACGCTGGTCCATCCGACCGCGCAACGCGACGTGCTGACCGCGGCGCGCCATCGCGCTTTCATTGCGCCGCGCCTTCTCGGCAGCGTCATCGCGCTCGCCTGCTTTCCCGCCTATCTCCTGATCCGCGGCGCGCCGGCCCCGATCGAAATGGTCGCTTTCGGCTGGCTCATCGTTCCGATCCTGATCGCGCATTATCTGTCCCGTACCGGCCGGTATCAGAGCGCGCATGTGCTGTCCTCGCTGGCGCTGACCGGATTGGTGACGGCGGTCGCCGCCTCGACCGGCGGCATCGTTTCGTTCGCCGCGATCTGGCTGGTCGTCGTGCCGCTCGAGGCCGCGCTGTCGGCGTCGCGCCGCGTGGTCGCTCTCGCTTCGATCTTCGCTCTGAGCGCCGCCGAGCTTTTGGTCGTGCTTGGCGAGTATCATCTGCTGCCTCCGCCGGTCGCGAATACGCCGGCAGCCTTCGCGGCGCTCGGCATCGTCTCCGCCGCGCTCTATGCCACCGGCCTTGCGCTCGGCGCCGAGGCGCAGGCGCGCACCAGTTTCTGGCTGCTCTACAGCGAGGAAGACCGTTACCGGCTTCTGGCGCGCAATATCACCGACGTCATCACGCGGCACGGCCGCGACGGCGCCGTGCTGTTCGTGTCGCCGACGGCCGGGGCGCTGTTCGGCGCCCGCGTCGCCGATCTGCACGGTCACGGCTTGTTCGAGCGCGTCCATGTCGTCGATCGCCCGGCTTATCTCACCGCGCTGGGCGATGCCGCGGCGCTCGGTGAAGCAAGCTCGGTCGAATTCCGGGTCCGCCGTGACAGTGCCGATGCGGACGGCGAACCGGTTGTGGAATTCATCTGGATCGAAATGCGCTCCCGGCCGCTCGACCGGAACACGGCGGACGCCGGCGACACCCGTGAAGTCGTCGCGGTCTTACGCGACGTCACCGAGCGCAAGCGGCTGCAGCAAGCGCAAATCGATACGCATGCCGAGGCCGCGCGCGCCAATGAGGCCAAGGGCCGCTTCCTCGCCACGATGAGTCATGAATTGCGCACGCCGCTCAATGCCGTCATCGGCTTCTCCGATATGCTGATGAAGGAAGAGGAGCTGATGCTCGACGGCAAGCGGCGCAACGAATATGCCGTGCTCGTCAACGAATCCGGCAAGCATCTGTTGTCGGTGGTCAACGGCATTCTCGATATGTCGAAGATCGAGACCGGCAATTTCGCCATCACGCACGAGCCCTTTGCGCCGGCGGAAGTGGCCGCGACCTGCTGCGACCTTCTGGCCTTGCGCGCAAGCGAGGCGGGCGTCCGCCTGGAAAGACTGGCCTCGGCCGAGCTTCCGGACATCGTCGCCGACAAACGCGCCCTGCAGCAGATCCTGCTCAACCTCGTGTCCAATGCGATCCGCTTCACCGATCGCGGCGGCACGGTCACGGTCTCGGCGCGCGCCGAAGCGGCCACGGTCACTTTTGCCGTCGAGGACGACGGCGTCGGCATCGGCGAGGCGGATCTGGCGCGCGTCGGCGAGCCCTATTTCCAGGCTACGACCTCCTATGACCGCCGCCACGCCGGCACCGGACTTGGACTGTCCATCGTCAAGGGACTGGTGCGGCTGCACGGCGGCGACCTGTCGATCAATAGCCGCATCGGGCAGGGCACGCGAGTCACAGTGCGCTTGCCGCTCGATTGCGAGCGCGCGCAGCCGGCAAGGAAGCCTGCCGTTCATCAGCCGGCCGGCGTGGTGAGTTATTTGGCCGCCACCGCTGCCGAACAACATTCCGATCCTGCGGGCGAAGCCGCGCCGCAGCCGCAACGCCAAGACATTGACCGAGACATTCAGGTGAGGAAAAGTGCCTAGGCGCCGCAAGACTCCGGTTCCGTTGCACCTGCGCGCCGCGAGTGCGGGCGGCGCGCTGTTGTTCGGCGTCTGGGACCGGGCAGTGCAGCGGCCGATGGATTTTGCCGCGCTGCTGACCGCAGCCGCGCTGAGCACCATCGTCGTCGTCAATGCCGTCTTCCTGCAGACCGGTTCGCGTTCGGCGCCGTATTTTGCCCCGCCCGCCGCCACGCCAAGCAAAGTCAGTGCAGGGTCATCGGCCAGCACCGCGACCGCCGCGGCCAAAGGCGACCGATCGGCCGAAAAACCTGTGGAGCAAACCACCACGCTGCGTCTGATTGCGCCCGGCGTCGTCACACCGCAGCCGCAGACGGTGGCCGCGCGGCGCGACGATCCGATCGCCGATCTGATCGCGCCGTTGCCGCGCGTTGCCGCGGTCCAGCGTGCGCTGTCGGAATATGGCTACGGCCAGATCAAGCCCTCCGGCGTTCTCGACGAGAACACCAGCGCCGTGATCCAGAAATTCGAGCGCGAGCACAAAATGCCGGTCACCGGCCGTGTCAGCGAGCGCCTGGTCAGCGAGCTTACAGCGCTGGTCGGCCATCCCTTAAATTGAGCCATCACTCTTCGCAGAACGTGCATTCCGTGGTTATGGATTGGGCTCGCGCGGATTGACTGCGCGCCACGGGATACGGCATGCGCCTTAAATCCGCATTATGGGTCGCAGCCTATTTGCGCCGCTGCCAGATCGAGGGCACGTTTGGCGTGGTGCGCCGGCGCGGCGCCGAAGAGGCCGGCGCCATCTATGTCCGCATCGACCGGCTCAATGGAACGTCGGACCTTTATGGACCGGCGCCGCAGAGCGAGGTCGATAGCGGCCGCGGCGACCGGTCCTTCGTGCCTTGTCTTGCCGAACGGCCGGCGCCTGATGCCACGGTCGAGGCCTATCTGACGCGCGAGATCAAATTCGATCCCGATGTGTGGATCGTCGAAGTCGACGATGCCGCCGGCCGGAATTTTCTGGATCTCGTCTCGGGCTAATTCGCGCCCAATATAATCACGACGCGTCGCGGCGCCGGCGCGCGGCGCACTGTTGCGGTAGCGGTTCGGGCGCGCGCGCGTGCTTCC
>JBAUCK010000450.1:0-4638 GCA_049677525.1 Xanthobacteraceae bacterium | reverse complement strand
GGCCGGCAAATTCCGGGCCGTTGTCGACCCGCAAGCTCTGCGGCTTGCCGCGCGAGCGGACGAGTTGATCAAGAACCTCGACCACCTGGAAGGCCCGGAAGTTTGTTCTCGGAGCTATCGCAAGCGCCTCTCGGGTGTGGCAGTCGACGATTGTGAGAATCCGGAACGAGCGTCCGTCGAAGAGCTGATCCGCCATGAAGTCCATCGCCCAGATCTCGTTCGGTCCACCTGCGGTAGGGCGGTCGGAGCGATAACGCCAGGCGCGTTTGCGCTTTGGCAGCTTGGACCTGATGATCAGCCCTTCTTCGCGATACAATCGATAAATACGCTTTTTGTTCACAGCCCAGCCCTCCCGCCGCAGCAGTATGTGAAGTCGGCGATAGCCATAGCGGACGCGAGTAGCAGCGAGCTCTTTGAGCCGCATGCGAAGCGCGGTTTGAGGATCTGAGCGCTTGCGGTAACGCTGCGTCGATCGATGGAAGCCGCTGGCGCGACATGCCCTCCGCTCGCTAACGCCGTAGGCCTTCTGCAGATGGCCTGCGACCTCACGCCGAACGAAGGGCCTCACCGCGAGACCGAGAAGGCAGACGACAAATCAATGCAAAGCAAAGAGGGTGGCTCCGGAGCGAAGCACAACCAAGGATTTGACCGGCCCGCACCTATCACATAGATATCCGTGAATTTCAAAATTGATGTGCAGTGGGTGGGACTCAATTACTAAGAGCGGTTTCAGCGCTGATACTGGGCACGGATTTTGTGGCTTGGCATGGAAAGACCTGCATTTTGAAACGCATTCTATCATCATAGCTCGACGGTGTTTTTTAGTGTGAGCGCGTCTTTATGCTCAGTCTGTATAAAATAGATCACTCTGAATCGACAGTGGATAAGCGGATGCCGACAATTTCAAATTCCGCTGTTGCCGTTGTTCCTCCACCATTAGCATGCGGGGCAGATTCTCGCCGCTATCGGCGACCGCGACCTCATCGTCGTCAGCATATTCTCCACGGTCGGGATTTTGCTGGCGATCTTGTTAACGGTCTACCTTCGGCTTCGTTTTCCGGATCTCGGAGCCTTGATTGAGCAATACAATCAATTCTGGTCTGAATCACCGAGGAGGATGGTTGCGCCCGGGCCTTCCTCTGGCGTCTCGGCGCGCTGGGTCTGCTCACCCGGCGCGGGAGGCAGAAGATCGCGCTTCAATTGTACCTGCCTAACCAAAAATACCTATCGGATTTCGGAGAGGTCGCCGCGAAGCGTGGCGAGTCCGCTCTCAGGGGGAGGCCTATCGCGGAGTGCTCGGGTAAAGTGTGACGTCCGTGACTGGGTTGCTCGGCTTTTGTGAAATGTTCGGAATGCCTGGAATGAGATTAGTGTTCGCGGTGATATTCGCGTTCTGGACCTATTACCCACACGGCTTGCCGCATCCGACATCGATAACGGTCCAGAAGTCTGCAGTTACTAACAAGGCCGCCAATACAGCGGTGAGCCCTCGACGGTTGAATGACAACAGGTTGGCAACGAAGTTCGCGAAAAGGGCGAACAATGCGAGCACCGCGACATAGAACCAGTCTACCTGTCCAAGATCGATTGGCATGGGATGTCATGCTCCCGGAGACATTGTCACGGGCCGATTGTTGACTAAAGGCCGGTTCTTCCCATTCGTCAGATCTGTTCTAATAAGGCATCGAGATCCAAAGTGGACTGATACCCGAGATTCGATGCGTGGGTTTCCAAAAAGACTTCCGCCGACCTTCGCCCCTCATCGCGCAGGATTGAGAAGAATTCCCACTCCGCATTGAGCTTGGAGGAAGCGCCGAGTTCGGTCAGCATCTCGCTCGCGATGCGATGGATACGCATGCCAGCCCATTGCGCGCCCTCGCTGTTGCCTGGATCAGCGACTTGCCGAAGCAAGGCGATCATGCGCAGCTCCTTCAGCAGAACCGCGTTGAAGGACACCTCATTCAGTCGGTTGAGAATCTCTGAGGCGGAGCGCGGCGATTTTTCGCGTTCAACCGGATTGATTTGAACAAGAATGGTATCCTGTGATTTGCACTCTCGGATGAGAGGCGTGATTGTGGGATTGCCGGAATAGCCTCCGTCCCAGTAGGGCTCGCCGTCGATCTCTATCGCCTGAAACATGGTAGGCAGACAGGCGGAGGCGAGCAGAACGTCCGGCGTAATAGCGTTGTTCTTGAACACGTGACCACGGCCGGTCCGGACATTGGTCGCGGTGATGAAGAGCTTAATAGGTGCTCGCGCCAGCCGCTCGAAATTGATTGTTTCGGTCAGAATTGAACGCAAAGGATTTTTGCCCATCGGGTTCAAGTCATAGGGTGACAATAGGCGAGACATGAGATCCATGGCGACATAGATAGGCGAAGAGTCCAGCGTCCAGCGGCCGAGCATCACATCAAGGGGTCCGCGCCGCAAAGGACTGAAGCGAGCCGCTTCGGAGACGCGGCGCCAGAAATTCTCCAGAGCTATACGGGCACCCGCGGCCCCACCTTGAGCATGGCCCTCGACAAGCACCGCAGCATTCATCGCCCCCGCCGACGTGCCGGAAATGCCATCGATTCCCAGCCAAGGCTCCTCGAGCAAACGATCGAGCACACCCCACGTAAATGCTCCATGCGAGCCTCCGCCCTGCAACGCAAGATCGACAAGGATCGGATCTCGAGTGATGGCGGCGTTACTTGCTTCTTTTGCCATTAAATCTCACAAAGCGTCGTCCTCGCGCTGGCGGCAACCGGTCAATGGTGAATACTATCACTAGAACCGCGATCGCGGAACGCCCAACGAAGTCAGGACTGTGCTAGTTAAGGCCCGTTTTCAGTGTGAAAACTGAGCAATTTGCTCATCGTCCCCGAGCAAAATTGTGGGAACTTCAAATGTCCACCGATCGACGGCGGATAAATCGCGAGAAAGAGCACCACGTGACGTGCTGCTGACAGAGTGCTGAACATGGGGGTTCCTCGGTATTCTTGTTGGGCTTGGTTTTCTTATCTGGCTAGCCTTTCGAGGCTGGAGCGTATTGCTGCTGGCGCCGGCGGCCGCGCTGGTCGCCGCGTTTTTTGGCGGCGAGCCGTTGCTTGCCGACTGGACACAGGTGTTCATGGGCAGCGCCGCCCGCCTCCTGGCCCAGTTCTTTTCCCTGTTCCTGCTCGGCGCGGTCTTCGGCAAGCTCATGGAAGACAGCGGCGCGGTGTCGGCCGTTGCCGACTTCATGACGAAGCGCCTGGGAGAACGCCGCGTCATGCTTGCAGTCGTGCTCGCAGGAGCTTTCGTCACCTACGGCGGCGTCAGCTTGTTCGTGGCGTTCTTCGAACTTGCTCCAATGGCGCAAACACTGTTCCGCGCGGCGGCCATACCCCGGCGGCTGATGCCGGCGGCGATCGTGCTCGGGACCCCGACCTTCACGATGTCGGCATTGCCCGGCACGCCGTCGATTCAGAACGCCATTCCAATGCCGTTTTTCGGCACCACGCCGTTCGCCGCGCCGGGGCTAGGCATGCGTCGATCATTATGCTCGGCTTCGGCCTGTGGTGGCTGGGACGAGCCGAGACCAGGGCTCGCCACTTGGGCGAGGGTTATGGGGCAGACATACCGGTCCCTGCCGATGCCGCCGCGGACGATGAGATCGTGCGCGAGCGTGCCACCACGGCTCGCGAGTTGGACCCAGCCGAGATTCGTCACGGAAAGCGCAGACGTCGTGATGGTCGGCATCGTCGGCGCCATTATTGCTCTGATCGCAGTTATCGTCCTCGGCACGGCATTTGGGTCGTTCTGAACACCGGGACGGGCGCCGCGCAAGGAAGGAGGCTTGCAAATGGCGGCCAGTGTCGAACAGAAGGTCACGACCACGATCGTAGTCGTGACGGCTGTCTCAATTGCCGCCTATCAGGCGGCAAGCGTCTTTGCGCCTCTCGTGCTTGCGCTCTTTATCGTCGCCGTCGTTTGGCCGCTGCAACATTGGTTGCAGCCGCGCATGCCGAAACTTGTCGCGCTGGCGATCACGATCGTCGTCACCGTCGCGGTGTGCGTTGCCTTCGCATCGCTTGCGGTGTGGGGATTCGGCCGAGTGGGGCGCTCACTCGTTGCCGATTCTGCCCGATACCAGGTACTCTATAACAACGTCGTGACATGGCTCGACGGCCATGGCGTCTCGGTCGCGGGGCTCTGGGCCGAGCACTTCAATGTCGGCTGGCTGCTGCGGGCCGCGCAACAGATCACCGGCCGGATCAGTACTACGCTGCGATTCTGGCTCATCGCGCTCGTCTACGTCATTCTCGGTCTTCTGGAGATCGACGACATTCGTCGCAAGATCGCGGCGTCCGACAATCGCAACGCGGCGCGTGTGTTGCTTGAAGGAAGCGCGGCCACCGCGGTGAAGTTCAGAAAGTATATGCTGGTCAGGACGCAGATGAGCGCCGTAACCGGCCTCCTCGTTGGCATTTTTGCTTGGATCACGGGTTTACCGTTCGCTGCCGAGTGGGGCGTGATCGCATACGTCCTCAACTACATTCCTTTCATCGGTCCGTTTATCGCAACGCTGTTTCCAACGCTGCTGGCAATGACGCAGTTCGGGAGCTGGCAAGCCGTTCTCGGCGCCTTCATCTGCCTGAACATCATCCAGTTTGT
>JBAUCK010000449.1:0-5149 GCA_049677525.1 Xanthobacteraceae bacterium | reverse complement strand
CCTCGGCCCATCCGATTGGCTTCCATTGTTCGACGAGATCACAGAAAGCCTCAATCCATTTGTCAGGCGTGGTCTGGGCGCGCCAAAGGTCAAGCAAATACATGTGCCAGTCAGGATCAATGCCGACCACCACATGAACGGTATAATCGCCGCCATCGGCAGTCGTGGCATAGTCGGACGCTCCATAGATTTTAAGCGTATCCCTAGCTGGTATCCGCTCGTAAGGCTTGAGACCGGGCGGTTCGTCCCCCTCCGGGCAAGTTCGAGACGCATCTAGTCGTCCCTTCGGAATCAACCGACTTGAAGTCGGAAAAAGCACGATCTCCTCCGCGCAGAGCCCCCTCCCGTTGACTCTCACCCCCGTTCGGCGACGATCCGGTCATGGGATTCAATGAGCGCAAAAGGGACGACGAGCGCCGACGGGCCGCCGAGAATGAGGCGGCCACGCGCCGCGCGACCGATGCCCAGGTACTTGAGGACGCCGAGCGTCTAATCGACGCCTGGAACGAGCGCCAGGCCAAGCGGATGCCTATGTTGTTCTCGCCTACGATCGGCCCCGCGATCGCCGCGCGGTATTGGTTCCTGTGGGTGCGCTGCCCAGGGTGCCGAACCACCAACGCCATCGATCTGCGGAAGCTCGATCGCCATCCCGACGCCGCAGTGACCAGCCTCATTCTGTCCCTGTCATGCCGCTCGTGCCGGCCGAACGCGCCGTTCGGCGAGCTCGTACGGCTATCTCAGACTAGCATCGCCGACGAAATGCGGATCGAGCACACACGCCGGGTGCTCGGCGAGTAACGTGCCGAGTATAGAGCTTCAGGCGCCTGGCATCATGAAGACGCAGCCCCATCCATCCGACCGAGAGGTGCTGGCGGGACTGGTTGAGCGAGTCACCTACCAGAACGCCGAGAACGGCTTTTGTGTCATCCGGGTCAAGGCGCGGAGCCACCGCGACCTGGTCACTGTAGTGGGCCACGCCGCTATAGTATCGGCCGGCGAGTGGATCACCGCGTCGGGGGAATGGGTGAATGACCGCACCCACGGTCAGCAGTTCAAGGCCCAGTTCCTCAAGATCTCAGAGCCCACATCGGTCGAAGGCATCGAGAAATACCTTGCGTCGGGCATGATCCGGGGAATCGGCCCGGCATACGCCAAGAAGCTTTCGCGCGCGTTCGGCGAGAAGGTGTTTGACGTCATCGAGACGCAGGCCGATCGGCTGCGGGAGGTAGAGGGCATTGGCCCGGTTCGCGCGGGTCGGATCGTCGCCGCCTGGGCCGAGCAGAAGGCGGTCCGCGAGATCATGGTCTTCCTGCATAGCCACGGCGTTGGCACGGCCCGCGCGGTGCGCATTTACAAGACCTACGGTGCAGATGCCATCCAGGTCATGACCGAGAATCCCTATCGCCTCGCGCGCGACATCCGCGGCATCGGTTTCAAGACCGCCGACGCCATCGCGATGAAGCTCGGCATCGAGAAGACCGCCATGGTTCGGGTCCGCGCCGGTATCTCCTATGCGCTGACCGAGGCGATGGACGGGGGACATTGCGGCTTGCCGACCGACGAACTCGTTCCACTTGGCGAGAAGCTGGTCGAGGTGGCGCAAGAACTGATCCGCACAGCTCTCGATCTCGAGCTCCAGGAGGGCACGGTGATCGCCGATCGAGTTGGCGAAATGCCCTGTGTATTTTTGGCTGGCTTGCATCGGGCGGAACGCACCATTGCCAACCGCCTGATGCGTCTTATGGACGGCGCGCTGCCTTGGCCCTGGATCGAACCGGGCAAGGCATTGCCATGGGTCGAAAAGCGTATCGGGCTTGCTCTTGCTGAAAGCCAGACCGCCGCCATCCGGCTCGCACTGATGTCGAAGGTGCTGGTCATGACGGGCGGTCCCGGAGTGGGCAAGACCACGACCGTTAATGCCATTCTGCAAATACTCGCAGCCAAGGGAGTGAGGCTACTGCTATGCGCTCCAACTGGCCGCGCAGCCAAGCGTATGACCGAGACCACCGGCTTCGAGGCCAAGACCATCCACCGACTGCTCGAAGTCGACCCTAAGGGCGGCGGCTTCAAGCGCGGCGATGACAACCCGCTCGACTGTGACCTCTTGGTTGTCGACGAGACCTCAATGGTCGATGTCCTGCTGATGCAAGCATTGATGAAGGCGGTGCCGGACAAAGCCGCCCTCTTGCTTGTTGGCGACATCGACCAGCTTCCTTCCGTTGGTCCCGGCCAAGTGCTGGCGGATGTGATCTCGTCCGGCGCTGTGCCGGTGGTGCGCCTCACCGAAGTATTTCGGCAGGCGGCGCAGAGCCGCATCATCACCAACGCCCATCGCATCAACCAGGGCTCAATCCCCGATCTTAGCGCACCTGAAGCGGAGAGCGACTTCTACTTCGTACAAGCCGACGACCCGGAGAGCGCTGTCGGCCGTATCATCAAGCTGGTGAAGTCGCGAATCCCGCGGCGATTTGGTTTGGATCCCATCCGAGACATTCAAGTGCTTTGTCCGATGAACCGCGGCGGCGTGGGCGCGCGGTCCTTAAACATCGAATTGCAGGCAGCACTCAATCCCGCCGGTGATCGTAAGGTAGAGCGGTTCGGCTGGACCTTTGCCCCGGGCGACAAGGTCATGCAGATCGAGAACGATTACGACAAAGAGGTTTACAACGGCGACATTGGATTTGTGACTGAGGTTGAGCCAGATGAAGGCGAACTCACCGCCAGGTTCGACGGGCGCGCGATCACCTACGGCTTCGGCGAGCTCGACACCTTGGTGCCCGCATACGCCGCAACCATTCACAAGAGCCAAGGGTCTGAGTACCCTGCCGTGGTAATCCCAGTCATGGCGCAGCACTACGCCATGCTGCAACGTAATCTGCTTTATACCGGCGTTACCCGCGGCAAGCGGCTTGTCGTCCTGGTCGGACAGAAGAAGGCTGTTGCTATAGCGGTGCGCAATGTCTCCGGCCGGCGGCGGTGGTCCAAGCTGGGCGAGTGGCTGCGTTCCGGCTCTTTGCTCGCTCACGGCAGATCGGCATAGCGGGTTTAATGACCGGAAGACCGGCTACGCCGAGAATCCCCCGTTGTCGCAGCAGCTACACACCCAACAACGGACTCGGCGAAATATCCGCCGCTATGGGCCAGTCACGGTGTCCGGCTATTACGCGAATGGCAGGACACTCTTGGTGGCAAGCGGCCTTGGTATTTCACGGCGCGAGATGGCTCGCCGGCCCTGACCATTGCAGGGTTATCAGATGAGTGGCGCGACAAAACCACCAGCGAGACACTGAAGTCATGCACCATGATCATCACCGAACCGAACAAGTTCGTACCTGATATTCACGACAGGATGCCTGTCCTGCCGCGCGAACCAGGCTTTGATCCATGGCTGATGGCGAGGCCGGACTGGAATGCTCAAGCCAGTGATCACATGGCTGGGATTTCGGGCTGCCTGCGCTTGGGCGGGGGCGCTGATTTTCATGCGCGCTATCTTTTGACGGATAGAGGGGGATTAAGAATTGACGCTGGTTTCTCAACAGATGCTGCAGGCCAGAAGACAGACATGAGCTTCATGGACTTCAATCTTGCGCAAAAAAGACGCAAAGAATTCAATCGCGATGCGCAAGTCTATGAACTTATCGAGCCCGTTCTTCAGATTGCCGCCAATGGCTACGTCGAACGTATCTGAAGCGTGTAACCATCACAAACCGCCGCATTTTGGTGAGCTGGGCGCAACCCGGTAAGTTGCTAGCGCGCCCTTTCTGCCGCTTGGCCCACGGCAATAAGCTTGAACTCGGCAAGTTTGCGCCGCGTAATATCACGGACGGCTCCAATCAACCGGATCGCCCGACCATTTTCTCCACGCATACACCGCGCATGCGTAAGGGGTCGCCACGCGCGGATGCAACGATCGGGAGGCGCTAGGGCGAGTGATTGCTGTGAATCGCACCGGTCTCCAGCTCTTGATCGACCCTAACAAGCTTTCCGGAACGGCTAAGGAAGAGGCCATTGCCGCACTTAAGGAAGCGATCGAATCGCTCGATCGAACGGCAGAGTCCGAAATGGGTCAAAAGCTGCCGCGGCGGAATTGAGTTGGCATGTCCGCTTTTACTCCTAAAGCTGCCGCGAAAGTCGCCGACCGTGGCGGCAGCTAGGCGAAGACACTCGGAGGCGTGTTGGCGATATTCTGCAGCGGACGGCATGTCATAATTTTAGGCCGAAAGAATAAAAGAGAAAGCCCCGGCACTGACGGCGCCGGGGCAGAAGAAAGACAGTCCAAGTCGATATCCAATTATGGACGCGCACCCGATGCCACTACGACTGGTCACAGAGAACATAAGCACAAACACTTACGGGACGCCGAAAAGAGCAAACTAGAAGCATCCTTTGCCCGCGTCAAACTGGTCGCACTCTGCCCCGGCCACAATCCCGCGGGTGCGTTAGTGGTTCGGTAATCGGGTTGAGCTATGTGTCAGCTTCGCGGAAGTGGTCAACCAGCGAGGCCCCCCGCATGCAAACCCCACAGCAGCGCCTATCGCTCCGCCACCCGCTCCGGCGCTTGGCAAGAGTCACGCCATCAAAAGGCGGACCATCGCAGTCGTGCATGGTCACCAACATGTCCGACGGCGGCGTACGGCTCCAAGTCCTTGGGGCCGAAATCCCGGACGAGTTTTCCCTGACGCTATGCGGCGACCAACTGGCCGATGCTGGCAAATACAAAGTGGTCTGGCGGCTCGGGGCTGACGTGGGCGCCAAACTCATGCCGCCTGCTCCGGATGCCGGTCGTATTAAAAATTTTTGATGGCTAACGCGCGGGGCAAGCGGACGCCGGTGGTTTGAAGCGGGGGCGGTGAACCATGTTTCGGTCCGCCAATCCATATCGCCCCACGTACAAGTCGCTGATCTGAAATTCGCGAGCCCCGGTAAGGGCCATAAGCCCACGCTCAGCCATTCATTCGATCAGTTCGTCCGCGAGGGCGAGGATCGAAGGCGGTACGGTAATGCCGAGCGCTTTGGCGGTCTTCAAGTTGATGAAGAGTTCGATTTTGGTTGCTTGCTGCACCGGCAGGTCGCCCGGTTTCTCGCCTTTAAGAACGCGGCCGGTATATAGGCCTAATTCCCGGCAGCCGGTGAGAAAGTTTGCTCCATA
>JBAUCK010000448.1:0-3543 GCA_049677525.1 Xanthobacteraceae bacterium | reverse complement strand
GTGATCGTTACCGCGGAGGAGATCGGTGATCCGCAAGCGCTGAAACTGCAGACGCGGATCAACGGCGAGCTGCGCCAATCCAGCAACACCCGCAACATGATCTGGGGTTGCGCCGATCTGGTGCATTTCTTCTCCACGAATTTCACGCTTAAGCCCGGCATGGTGATTATCACGGGGACGCCCTCGGGGACGGCCTGGTCGACCGATCGGGAGCTTGGCGGGAAATGGCAGGGCGAGCCGGGTCTGGTTCCGGCGACACGCTACGCGCTCCCAGGCGATGTCATCGAGTGCGAACTTGAAAAGATCGGAATACTGCGCAACGTCGTCGTATGACAGTGCGCGTAATCTTCGCGTATGTTGGGGTTGCAAACCAGCGCCGATTTCGGCCGTTTCATTGAACACGATTTTGTTTACTACGCGCGCTGGCAGCAGCGCGGGTATTGGATCACGCCGCCCAATCCGCCGACAGCGCCTCCGCTTGTTGCAAGACGTTTTGCACAGCCGCGTCCTGTAGGTCAGGCGGATAACCGTATTTGCGGAGAAGACGTTTTACGATCACTCGCATCCGGGCACGAGCGCCCTCGCGATGCGTCCCCGGATTGAGACCCTAGCGTGCTCAGCGCCGCCGCAATTGGGTCGTCATGAGGTCACCCCACATTTTGATTAGAACAAATAAAAACAATATAAGTACTTGTATTTTGAATCATTATAAAGTGTTTCCGGGGGAATATTTGGGCGCTGTACTGGTTAATACTTCGGATACTCCGTATAGTCGTAGAAGTATATTGTAAGCGTTCTAAGTTGGGGGCCGCTATGTCGTTTGCCCGATACAAGTTCGGCCGCGAGGCCATTTCAGTCCTTGCTCTCGCGGTCGCCATGGGGAGCACCTTTAAAGCGCGAGCGCAGACACAACAGACGCCGCCACCTCTGGATCAGCAGGCTCCCGTGCCGCCGCAGCAAACACCGGAACCGGCTGGGCCCACTCCGGCGCCGTCCGGACAACAAACCGCGGCGCCCCTGAGCACAGGTCAACCGCACTTGCCGCAAATCGTGGTGCATGGCACGACGACAAAACCGAAAACGAGACCAGTCGCGACGGCGAAACCCCGGCAAGAGGCGCCGCCGCCGGTCGATGCAACAACCGCCGCGCAAACGGCGCTCGACGCCAAGACGCAAGAGTTCAATGCGGCGCGCGACAACAATTTGCTCACGAAACTCGGCGCGACGAGCTCGAGCATGAACCGGACGGAAATCGAGCGGCAGCCGCAAGCCGACAACCAGCCCCTCGACAAGCTCATCCTGCAATTCCCGGGCGTATCCTACGATTCGGCAGCGTCCAATCCGAACTTCCACATCCGCGGCGAATATGCCAACGCGCAAATCAGGATCAATGGCGTCGTCGTTCCGGAAGGCGTTTCGGGACTGGGCGCCTATCTCGACACCAATTTCGTCGGCAACATTTCGCTCCTCACCGGCGCACTGCCAGCCGAATACGGTCTACGCACCGCCGGTGTGCTCGACATCACCAGCCGTAATTTCTCAGCCCCGGGGGGCGAAGTCAGCCTCTATGGCGGCAGCCGCCAGACGTTCACGCCGAGCATCGACTACGGCGGCAGCGTCGGAAATTCCCAATATTTCGTTTCCGCGCGCGGCGTTTGGAACGGGCTGGGAATCGAAAATCCAGCGCCGACTTTAAACGCCATCCACGATCAGACCCAACAGGGCAAATTCTTTGGATATACATCGACGATGCTCGATGAATCGACCCGCTTCAGCGTGATCTCGGCGGCGTCATACAGCCAGTTTCAGATACCGGGTAATCCCGGTCAGGTGCCGCTGGGGGATTTCCCCGCACCGACCGCCGATTCAACAGCCGTGCATGAAAATGAATTCGACACATACGCGGTTACAATTGCATCGCTCCAAAAGCATGGCACCGACGGCGACGCCCAACTCGCATTCTTTTCGCGCTACGCCGATGTTCACTTTCTTCCTGACGTCCCCAATGACCTCGCTTTCAACGACGTCGCCTCGGACGTCAGACGGCAAAGCACGCTGACGGGCACGCAATTTGATACGTCTTACATCTTTAATGATCGCCATACGCTGCGCGGGGGGTTCGGGGTGACCGCCGAACAGACCAATGTCAGTAATGTTTCGACGGTCCTGCCGACGGACGGGATGGGCAATGTCACTGCACCCACGCCGTTCAACGTTACCGATCAGACCTCGCTGCTCGGCTGGAACATCGGCACCTATGTCCAGGACGAGTGGAAACTCTCGAACCAGCTTACGCTGAATACGGGCGTGCGCTTCGACCAACTGTATCAGTTCATCGATACCAACCAGTTCAGCCCGCGCATCGCATTGGTGTACAAGCCGACCGAGAGCACCACCATACATATTGGCTATTCGCGATACTTCACGCCGCCTTATCAAGCGCAGGCCACGGCGTCCAATTTCGTACTGTTCAACGACACGACCAATCAGGCCGATATTCAGCAGGCCACTCCCGTCAAGCCTGAGCGCTCGAACTATTTCGATGCCGGCATCGTTCAGACAGTGCTCCCCGGTCTCAATATGGGGGTCGATCTGTATTACAAGCAGGCGAAGGATATGATCGACGACGGTCAGTTCGGCCAGGCCGTGGTCCTGACACAGTTCAATTGGGCGCGCGGCTACAGCGAAGGCGGTGAGTTCAAGATGAGCTATACCAACGGCAACTTCTATGCCTATGGCAACTTCGCGTACAATATTTCGCGGGCGATCGGTCCAGAAACGAACCAGTACCTGTTCGATGCCGACGAGTTCGCTTACCTACAGACTCACTGGCACTACACCGACGACATGCAGCGCATGACCGGTTCGGCGGGCGCATCTTATCGTTTCGCGAATTCGACAACGATCAGCGCGGATATGATCTACGGCAGCGGGCTGCGCGCAGGCGAATTACCTAATTTTGCGCCGAATGATCTGCACACTACGCCCTATGCTGTAATCAACACCGGCATTTCACACGATATTCACTGGTCGAGCGACTATAAACCCGCGACGGTGCGGTTCGACATCACCAATCTGTTCGACCAGATCTACGAACTGCGCGACGGTAGCGGCATCGGCGTCTTCGCGCCGCAGTTCGGCGCGCGGCGCGGCTACTATTTCGGCCTGGCGCAGAAGCTGTAATGCAGCGAGCTCCTTGCTCGATATTATGACGTAAACAGATTTGCAACGCTATTGCGAATGTCTGCTTTTGGCCCGTATCGGACACGCGTCGGTCGGAGGGTCGCGGCAGCTTTCGGGGGCAAAACGGACATCGAAAGTCAGGTGGCGCAGCAGCTAATGATGCTGTGGACGGCGCCACCCTACGACATCGAACTGCTATAGTATGGGTGCGTTGAACCGAGAGAAATTCAAGGGCAGCGCAGAGACGATAGGAGGCTGAAGTTTTGAAGGAATTGGCGAGGACATGACGACGTAATGCAGACCAGGTCGTTGCAGGGATCGGGAGAACCCGTTTGGGTCATCGCACTTTAAAGTGCGTGC
>JBAUCK010000447.1:0-22966 GCA_049677525.1 Xanthobacteraceae bacterium | reverse complement strand
CTGAGGATGAACAGCGTCAGCACCATCAGCCCGAGGCGCTTCAAAAGGAACGTTGCCATTGCTGGCCTCCTCGATGCCGGGCCGCTCACGCGGAACGTTCCAGAGCAGCCGAGCCTAGCTCAGTTATTGATGGGTGAGCAATCAATGACGATCATGCTCAATGGAAGTGACCTGACTGTTACGGAGGTGGTCGCGCTCGCCGGCCTGCGCTGCGACCGCCGCAGCAAGCAGGATCGCATCATGGCCGAAGCGATGACCGCGGAACGGCTGACGCAGCACAAGCTTACCGCCGAGGACTTGGTCCTCGCTCACCTGTTCGCCGATCTGGCCGAGGTCAGCGGGCATCCGGACGGAGCTCATTGCCGAAGCCGGCTTCCTCCAGAAGCCGGCGCGCGCGCTCGATCTCTCCCTCCTCGACCAGAATGCGCCGCGGGAAAATACCGATCGAGCCTTCCAGCACGCTCATATTTTGATCGACCACCATGTGGCCGATATCGGCGCCGTTGAGCAGCGCCTCGATGGCGGTGATCAGAACGGGATCGTTGGTGCGAACGAGTTCGCGCATGGTCAGCTCCGCCGCCGGTCTTCGCCCGGCGCGCGGAGCGCCAGATAAGCGATCAGCTTGGCCTCGCGCCGGCCGCGCGCCACAGTATCGAGGATCAGCCCGACGGCGACGGACAAGAAGGCCAGCACCATCAAATCGGTCGAGAGCACCGCCGTGGGCAGGCGCGGCACCAGACCCTCCTGCACATAGGTGATGAAGATCGGGATGGCCAAACCGACGGCCATGATCCCGAGCGCGATGCCGAGCGAACCGAACAGCGCGAGCGGACGCTCGGCACGATAGAGTTTCAGCACCGTCCAAAGAATGCGAAAACCGTCCTGCCAGGTATTGAGCTTGGACGCCGAGCCGCGCGGCCGCGAATAATACGGCGTCGCCACTTCGCCGACCGGCAATTCAAGTTCGAGCGCATGCACGGTCAATTCCGTCTCGATCTCGAAACCGCCGGAGAGAATTGGAAACGATTTGAAGAAGCGGCGCGAGAACACGCGATAGCAGGAAATGAAGGCGCGGCCAAAAATATGCGCGACAAAGCCGGTGAGCAGCCAATTGCCGGCGCGATGGCCGGGCCGGTAGGCCGCGGCCCCGTCATTGACACGAGCCGCAACCACCATGTCGAGCCGGTCGGCGACGAGCTTGTCGATCATGGTCTGCGCGCTCGGCGCATCATAGGTCGCGTCGCCGTCGACCAACACGTAGCGGTCGGCCTCGATGTCATTGAACATCCGCCGCACCACGTAACCTTTGCCCTGATGGGCCTCGCGGCGGACCACCGCGCCCGCCGCTGTGGCGGCCGTGACGGGGCGGTCTGTCGAGTTGTTGTCATAAACATAAACGCTTGCGCCGGGCAGCGCCGCGCGGAAATCGGCGACCACTTTGGCGATCGCGCGTTCTTCATTGTAACAGGGCACCAAAACCGCCACATCGAGCGGGTTTTGGAGCCGGTTTTGCGCACTGTGTTCCACGGCAAGATCGTGACATTCATCCTCGGCGCCGCCACTCGGAGTGGCATGATCGGCATCGGCACTATATTTGGCTGCGGACTTGCCGGGTCACCATAGCGTTTCTATGCTTCGTGGTCTTCCTGTGGAGAAACACAAAGTGGCAGTTGTCGTCCCGTTCGAAAGTGCGCGTAAGCCCTCGATCGAGCCTCTGGTCGAGCTCGTTGCCGCCGATATGGAACGCGTCAATGCCACGATCATCTCGCGCACGGGGTCCGAGGTGACGATGATCCCGGAGGTAGCCAACCACCTCATTAGTTCCGGCGGCAAACGGCTGCGGCCGATGCTGACCTTGGCGCTGGCGAAGCTCGCCGGTTATGGCGGCGAAGGCCATATCAAGCTCGCCGCCGCAGTCGAGTTCATGCACACCGCGACGCTGCTTCATGACGATGTCGTGGACGAGAGCGAATTGCGGCGCGGCCGCACCGCTGCGCGCATGCTGTGGGGCAACGAAGCGAGCGTGTTGGTCGGCGACTTCCTGCTCGGCCAGGCGTTCAAGATGATGGTCGAAGTCGGTAGCTTGAAAGCGCTGGAAATCCTGTCGTCGGCCGCTTCGGTGATCGCCGAAGGCGAGGTCATGCAGCTCGCAGTCGCCAAGAACACGGCGACGACGGAAGACGAATATATTGCCGTGATCCGCGGCAAAACCGCCGAACTATTTGCGGCGGCCTGCGAAGTTGGGCCGGCGCTGTCGGCGCGGCAGAAAGCCGAACAGGCGGCGAGCCGCTCCTTCGGCATGAATCTCGGCATTACCTTTCAGCTGATCGACGACGTGCTCGATTATGGCGGCGCGTCGGCGCATCTCGGCAAGAATGTCGGCGACGATTTCCGCGAGGGCAAGATCACGCTGCCGGTCGTGCTCGCCTTCCGCCGCGGCACCGACGCCGAGCGCGAATTCTGGCGGCGAACGCTCGAGCGCGGCGAGACCACAGATGCCGATCTTGATCATGCGATCAGGTTCATGGTGCGGCATCGCGCTCTCGAAGACACGATCGGCCGGGCGCATCACTACGGCGCGATCGCCCGCGATGCGCTGGCGCTGTTTGCCGATTCACCGATAAAGGCGGCATTAGTCGAGGCCGTCGACTTCTGCATTTCGCGCACGCACTGACGGGATGCGCTAGAGCGTTTTTGGCTTCAGATTGAAACGACTGTCGCTCTAGAATTTTGATTGAGCATGATCTGTTCGGAAAACCGATTCCACTTTTCCGGATCGTGCTCTAGACGCCGCTTCCCAGCGTGCAGGCTTGCGCCCACCAGTTCGGATATTTGGCACGTAGAATCTTCGCCGCGGCGTCCGCGTCCACAGCGGAGGCGAACAGGCCAAAACACGTCGCGCCGGAGCCTGACATGCGTGCCAGCTGACAGCCGGCAAGGCCGCGCAGAACCGTCAGCACATCGG
Organism: Xanthobacteraceae bacterium; assembly: GCA_049677525.1. Classification (GTDB taxonomy): domain Bacteria; phylum Pseudomonadota; class Alphaproteobacteria; order Rhizobiales; family Xanthobacteraceae; genus BOG-931. The sequence goes on along the minus strand of JBAUCK010000447.1, from coordinate 20,001 downwards.
CGATCACCGGCTGCAAAACGATCGCCGGCGCCTCGAGAGCGTTGGGCTGCGTTTCCAGCATGTGCAGCAACTGGTCGCGACTCTCGAGCTTGGCGATGGCCGCGACCAGATCGAACGGCGCGCCTAGTTGCGTGCTCGCGTTCAAGCCGGCGAAGACGTGCTTGGTCGCAAGCGCGACGCCGGGATTGACCAGCACCGCCAGAAGCTGCGGCAGTGGAAGCGGCTCTGAAAGCTGCTCACCGATGCCGCGCATCAACCGCGGCCTCGGATCAAGACAAACCGGCACATCGGCGCCGGTCGCACGCGCGGCCGCCTGCAAATCCGGATTGTCCAGTGCAAGCTTATTGGCCTGTGCGATCAGGCGCAGCGCCGCGGCAGCGTCGGAAGAGCCGCCGCCGAGCCCGGCCGCGACGGGCAAATTCTTTTCGAGGCGAAATGCGCCCAGGATGAGATCAGGGATGCGCGCCGCGAGCGCCCGTGCCGCCTTGAGCACGAGATTATCGGCGTCGGCGCCGGCCTCGCTCGCCGTTGCACCGCTGAGCGTCAGCGACAATGCGCTCCCGGGCGTGAAAGTTAGCCGGTCGCCGCAATCGGCGAATACGACCAGGCTTTCGAGCTCGTGATAACCGTCGGCGCGGCGGCCAAGGACCCGCAGCGTCAGGTTCACCTTGGCCGGTGCGCGCGCAACGAGCGGAACTGACAAGACGCCAGCTCAGCCGCCGTTGCCGGTTTTCTTGGTGTCGGCGCCCGAACCGGAATTCGCCTTCGCCGCATCGAGCGGCGCGGCCGGCTTGCCGGCATCCGCCGACGACGATGTGTCGGAGGGCAACCCATTCTGCAGCTTGGCCTCGATCTTGGGCAGATCGTCCGGCTCCGGCTTCAAATCCTTGGCGTGCGACCACTGGAAATGCGCCTCCAGCATCCGGCCGACACGCCAATAGGCATCGCCGAGATGGTCGTTGATGGTCGGATCTTCCGGCTTGAGCTCGACGGCGCGTTCCAGATTCTTGACCGCTTCGTCGTAATTGCCGGTACGGAAATAGGCCCAGCCCAGCGAGTCGACGATATAGCCATCATCCGGTCGCTGCTCGACGGCGCGGCGGATCATGTCCATGCCCTGATCGAGATGGACGCCCTGATCGACCCAGGAATAGCCGAGATAGTTGAGCACCAGCGGCTGTTCCGGGAACAGGTCCAGCGCCTTTTTCATATCGGCTTCGGCGGCCGGCCATTGATGCGAGCGCTCGTAGCAAATGCCGCGGAAATAGAACATGACCCAATTCGACTTCTCGGGATTAGGTACCGTGTCGATGGCTTTGCTATAGGTGTCGGCGCAGCCGGCGAAGTCTTTGCGCGAGCGCTGGATATTGCCGAGCTCGATGATCGCCTCGGTGTCCTTGGAGCGCTGCGCGATCACGTGTTGCAGCCGCTGCTTGGCCTCGTCGGTGCGATCGAGCGCATCGAGATCGACCGCCATCTGAATTTCGGCATTGCGCGACAGCGATGAGTTCGCCGGCACCCGCTCATAGGCCTTGATGGCGAGATCGGGCTTCTTCAGATCTTCGTAGAGATCGCCGAGCGACAACAGCGCCATTGCATGCGACGGCTGCAGATAGAGCGCGAGCTGCAGATAGATCAGCGCCAGATCCTCGCCGCCGCGGCGGCCGATCGAAGCACCAAGACCGTACAGCGCCTCGGCGGCGCCGGCCTGCGGTGAATCGACGAGCGTCGGCAGTTTCTGGCCGTCGGCAATCGCCTTCATCTCCTCGTTGATCAGCGGATGGTCGGGCAGGACCTTGGCGAAGTCTTGATAGACCTTGAGCGCGTCGTCCTTGCTGCCGTTGCGGGACAGGAAACGGCCATAGGCCTGCACCGTGCGCATCGCCGACGGATCGGTCTTGTAGGCGCTCTCGTAGCGCTTCTGCGCGCCCTTCTTGTCGCCGGCGAGATCGAGGATGAAGCCGGCATGCAGGTCCTTGAAGATGCCGTACCAATCCGGCCCCGACAGCTTGTCCAGGGTGTCGACCGCGCCATGCGCGTCGCCGGCGCCGGCCTGCGCCCACGCCGAGAGCAGCGCCGCGGTCAGATCGGTCACCGGGCCGCGCACCGATTGCGCGAAATTCTGCTTGGCCGCGCCGTAATGCATCAGCTTGAGTTCGCGGATACCGATCACAAGGTGGGAGATCTTGTCGGTGTGATCGACGTCGAGCATGCGCTCGGCAAGCCTACTGGCCTGATCGATGTCGCCGTTGGTGAGGACGGAGAGAAATGTGCGGCTCAACAGGTCCGGATTCTTCGGATCGAGCTTGAGCACGTCCATATAATAGGCCGCCGCGGCGGTGGCATCGCGCTCGGCGCCGGCATGGCGGGCGGCGAGATAACTGCCGGCGGCGTTCTCAGGCGAAAGTTCCGCTGGCGCCGGTGCCGGGGCGGTGGCCGCTTGCGCGGCGAGCACCGATGGAAAACCGAGGGCGAGAGCGATGCCAAGAATGGCGGCACGCCGGGGCAACAGCGAGTGAATCACGACATCTCCATAAGCGAATTGGGTCTGCAGCGAATTGGGTCGGCGACAAATCGGGTCGGCGGGCTCGCAACAACCGCCGATCATCCGGATGCGCGAGAATGACCTTTTTGTTGCGCCGCCGCAAGGATGCCGGCTGACGCCGCCCTGTCGTCGTCCCCTCATGCTACAGCAAGAGGCGGGTCGTTTAAGCCCCAACGGCGGCGAAATCGCGGCGGCGAGCGATCACATAACCGGCAATCACATATTCGAATAATTCGGCCCGCCGCCGCCCTCGGGCGGCACCCAGGTGATGTTCTGGTTCGGGTCTTTGATGTCGCAGGTCTTACAGTGCACGCAGTTTTGCGCGTTGATCACGTAGCGCAGCCCGCCGGCATCCTCGACCCATTCATAAACACCCGCCGGGCAATAGCGCGCCGATGGCCCGGCATAGACATCGTGTTCCGAGGATTTCTGCAAGGCGGCGTCGCCGAGCAAAAGATGAGCCGGCTGGTCTTCCTCGTGATTGGTGTTGGACAAATAGACCGAGGACAACCGGTCGAAGGTGAGCTTGCCGTCCGGCTTTTGATAGACGATGCGCTTGCATTGCGCCGCGGGCTTAAGTGTCGCGAAATCCGGCTTGCCGTGTTTAAGCGTGCCGAACAGCGAGAAGCCGAGCGTATTGGTCCACATGTCGAGGCCGCCGAGCGCGACGCCGGCAAAAGTGCCGAGCTTCGACCATAGCGGCTTGGCATTGCGCACCCGCCAAAGATCGTGGCCGATCGGAGATGAGCGCCACGCGTCTTCGTAAGTCGAGATCTCGTCATTGGCGCGGCCGGCCGCGAGCGCAGCCGCCACATGCTCGGCCGCGAGCATTCCGGACAACATGGCATTGTGGCTACCCTTGATGCGCGGCACGTTGACGAAGCCCGCGGCGCAACCGATCAGCGCGCCGCCCGGGAAGACGAGCTTCGGCACCGACTGATAGCCGCCCTCGGTAATGGCGCGGGCGCCATAGCAAATCCGCTTGCCGCCTTCGAACGTATCGCGCACGAGCGGATGCGTCTTGAAGCGCTGGAATTCATCGAACGGCGACAGATATGGATTTTTGTAGTTGAGATGCACGACGAAACCGACGGCGACCAGATTGTCGTCGAAGTGATAAATGAACGAACCGCCGCCGGTGGCATTGCCAAGCGGCCAGCCGAGCGTGTGTTGCACGAGGCCGCGCCGGTGCTTGTCGGGAGCGATCTGCCAGAGTTCTTTGAGACCGATGCCGAATTTTTGCGGGTCGCGATTTTGCGAGAGCCCGAAACGTTCGATCAAGATTTTGGACAGGCTGCCGCGCGCGCCCTCGGCGAACAAAGTGTATTTGCCGCGCAGCTCCATGCCGCGGGTGAAGCCGGATTTGCTATCGCCGTCTTTGCCGATGCCCATATCGCCCGTGGCGATGCCGGCGACCGCATTGTTCTCGAACAAGAGCTCCGCCGCCGCGAAGCCCGGATAGATTTCAACGCCGAGCGCTCCCGCCTTGCGCGCGAGATAGCGGCAGACCTCGCCCAGCGAGACGATGAAATTGCCGTGATTGCTCATCAAAGGCGGCATCAAAGCGAGCGGCAGCCGCAACGCGCCGGATTCTCCAAGCGCATAGAAGCGATCGGACGTCACTTTGGTCTTGATCGGCGTGTCTTCGCCGCGCCACTCTGGGATCAAACTGTCGAGCCCGATCGGGTCGATCACGGCGCCGGACAGGATATGAGCGCCGACTTCGGAGCCCTTTTCGACGACCACCACGGAGGTGTCCGGCGCAAGCTGCTTGAGCCTGATCGCAGCCGAAAGGCCGGCCGGGCCGGCGCCGACGATAACGACGTCGAATTCCATTGCCTCCCGGGCCGGAAGCTCCGTTGTGTTCATGATCCTCGCTCCGTTCCCGGTCGCTCAGAGCATAATCCCGAAAAGTGGATGCCGGTTTTCGGAAAAGATCATGCTCAAATATAACACCCAACCCGATTGTTCACGAAATTGCTGCGCTGACAATCGCTGCGACCTTCAAATCGGCTTGCGGTGCGCGTTGCCTTCGCTCATGACTATTGCGCACAGGAATATCCTGCTCTTGGACGGCCTTATGAATGTTCCCGGCCACAAAGAAGTGCGCGAATTGATCGCCTTCTATCTCGACGCCGGCGCCGATGCTTTGCTCGGCGAGGAGCCCGTCGATCGCATGGCGGACGAAAGTCCGCCAATCGCTCCGCCGGCCCGAGCCACCAGTGACGCCGCTGCCCGAGTCCTTCCTCACAAAGCAACGGCGCCGGCACGGGAGAGGCCGTTGCCTCAGCCCGCCCCACCCGCTTCGCCTGAGGCCGCGGCCATGGCGGCGCGTGAAGCGGCCAAAAGCGCAGGGTCGCTCGACGAGTTGCGGACGCTGCTCGAGGGTTTCGAAGGCTGCGCGTTACGCACGACCGCAACGCGGTTGGTCTTTGCCGACGGCAATCCGCAAAGCCGTGTCATGTTCGTCGGCGAAGCGCCGGGCTATGACGAAGATATTTCCGGCAAGCCCTTTGTCGGCCGCTCCGGCAAGCTCCTCGACCTGATGATGGCAGCGATCGGGCTTGATCGCAGCAATGCCTATATCGCCAATGCCGTGCCGTGGCGGCCTCCGGGCAACCGCACGCCGACGCCGCAGGAAACCGCGATCTGCCTGCCGTTCATCCGCCGCCAGATCGAGCTTGCCGATCCTGACATCGTGGTCTGCCTCGGCGGCCCGGCGATGCAGACGCTGCTTGGCATCAAGGACGGCATCACCCGCAGCCGCGGCCGCTGGTTTCCCTACGACACCGGCAGCCGCGAGATCAGAGCGCTCGCGACCTTTCACCCGGCGTTCCTGTTGCGGAGCCCGCTGCAGAAGCGTTTCGCTTGGCGGGATTTTCTCTTACTGAAGAAAGCCCTGGCGGCGCGCGTTTAGTTTTACCGCACCGCCACCAGGATCGCGCCGGCCGCGACCAGGGCGACGCCAAGCCAATTCATCGCCGAGAGCTTCTCGCCGAGAAACAGCACGCCGAACACGGCGATCAGCACGACGCTCAATTTGTCGATCGGCGCCACCTGCGCCGCATTGCCGAGCTTGAGCGCGCGGAAATAGCACAGCCACGACGCGCCGGTGCCGAGCCCCGACAGGGCGAGGAACAGATAGGTGCGGGCGGAAATGTCGGCCGGGTTCTGGAATTGCCTGGTCGCATAGACGATCAGGCCGAGAACGCAGACGACGACGATAGTGCGGATGAAGGTCGCGAGATCGGAATTGACGTTCTCGACGCCGACTTTGGCGAAGATCGCGGTGAGCGCCGCGAAGACCGCCGACAGCACCGCCCACACTTGCCACGATGAAAAGGCTCCAGCATTCATCGCTTCCTCCTTTGCTTCGCGCTCTAATCAACCACGACGACTGCCCCCAACCCTATTTTGGCGCCGGCATTACGCTGCCTGGCCTGATGACGCCCCAGCCGACCCGCAGCAGCGGCGAGCGGCCTTGCACCGGCCGGTCGAAAGTGCGCGGCACTTCAGGCACCAGATCGGGAAAATAGATTCTGATATCCGGCGGCGGCGTCGGCGACGTATCCGCAGTGAGCCAGACGACGACGGCGCCCTTCTTGCGGATGTCGTCGGCACTAACCCAAGGCGTGTGCGACGGATCGGCGTCGGAAAAGACGCTCGGCCGGCTCAGCGCGGTGAGCGCGATCAAGGCCGCGGTGCGCGGATCGCCGGTGACGATGGCAAGTTTTTGGCCGGTACGGCGCTGAAAACTATCGGCAAAAAATTCACCCATCGCGTTCGCCGGCTGGGCGATGCTGAGATCGGTGCCGACTGCCCATGGCAGCACCACGATCAGGAGCGAAACGAAGACCGCCGGCACGATAAGCAGACCGGACCAGGCAAAGCCGAGCACGCGCTGATGATAGAGTTCGATACTGTCGCCGGCGGCGAGCACGATGAAGAGCCCAGAGAGCACGACGAGCGGCGCCGCGCCGCCAATTGGCGTCTTCTGTCCGACCAGCACCGCGCAAATGGTCGCCAACAAAGCGGGCACGAGGGCAAAGATTTTGACGAACGTCGCTGCATAAGGATCGGCATGCCGCCGCGCGATTGCCGGCGCCGGCGCGGTGCTGACGCGCGGCCAGCCGACCGCCAGCACCAAGAGGATCGCAAGCCCGGCATGAGCAAGAACGAGCGTCGCGAGAAGCCGCAGCCAGGCCGAAGTATTCAGGCTTGCGCTTTGCGCCTGCCGCAGGCGTTCGACCAGCGGCTGTAAATTGTCGCCGGGACCTGCCGGCCACACCCCCTGCAGCCAGATCACATGCAGCACCAGAACAACGGCGAGCGCGATGCCGACGACCCACGGCTCGTCTGTTGTGAAGGCCTCACGGCCGCGCGCGGTCGCCGCCGTGAACGCGACCAGCACGCCGAGTAGAAGCAGCGCCGCCGTGCTCGACAACAGTAGCAGCGTCGCAGCGCAGCCAAGCACATACCAAGAGCGCTTGTGCCGCTCCACGGCCGCCCGCCAATAGTATCGCAACACGATCGCCCACAGCGCCATACTGAGGATCGGCGGCCCAAAATCCGGCGACGGCACCGTGAATAGCGCGATGCCGACCATCAGCAGCACCGCCATCACCGCATGCGAGGCGCCAAGCGTGGCGCGGCCGAGCGCGAAGACGTGCCAATAGGTCGTGACCACGCAAATCTGCGCCAGCACATAGACGCCGAACATCCCGGCGACGCGAAACGCAATCTCGGCGAGCCAATAAGCGAGCGGCGGACCGACGCCGGCATCGAAACGAAACTCGTGGCCGACGGCGAGAAGCTGCGCCAGATCGCCGGGCGGCGCCGAATAGAACAGCATGGGGACTACGATCCACACCGCGGCTTGCGCCAACACCGCCGCCCAAAAAATCAGCAGCGGCCGGGCACGGATCGCTTCGATGTAAATCGGAACAAAAAACATCTGCAAGAAAACCGGGCAAGAAAACGAGGTTTGGCGGGCATCGGATGCAGCATCGCCAAATGAGAAAGCCAAACCAATCTTGTCATGATGGTTCGGCGCTGCCCTATACGGCGGCAAAGCTACCGAGGCAAGCCAACCTAAGTAAGCGAGCTAAAGCGGCAACACGCCGAGCTCGGACTCACCCCGCTTTCCGGCCGCAACGGAGGTAAGTCCGAGCGCGATTGCCACCGGCGCAAACGAGCGACGGTGGTGAATTGTCGGCCCCAGCCGCTCCAGCGCGGCGAAATGTTCGGGGACGCTATAGCCCATATGCCGCTCGAAGCCATAGCCCGGATGGGCGCCCCCGAGACAGGTCATGAGCCTATCGCGCGTGACCTTGGCGACGATGGAAGCGGCGGCAATCGAGGCGACAAGGCCGTCGCCGCCAATAACCGCTTCGCAGTCGCAACCGGCGTCGATACGATCGCGGCCATCGACAAATACCAGGCACGGCTTGGTCGGCAGCGCGCGGACGGCGCGCGCCAGCGCCCACAAGGATGCGCGCAGGATATTGTCGCGATCGATGCGCCACGGCGGCGCCATGGCGACGGCAACCTGGGCACGGGCGCAGATGCGCTCATAGAGCACTTCGCGCCGCTCCGCCGTCAGCCGTTTCGAATCGTCGAGGCCACGCGGAATATTGTCCGGATCGAGAATAACAGCGGCCGCGACCACCGGACCGGCAAGCGGCCCCCGCCCCGCTTCGTCGCAGCCCGCGATCGGCCATACCCCGCGCTTGAGCGCTGAGCGCTCGCGGCGGAACGTCGGACGCAGGATCTCTTCGTCGAGCGGCAGGCGCGCGGCGGCTCCGTTGCGGCCAGTTTCTTGGCGAGCACTTGCCTGGTGACTAATGGCCTGACGACTGGTTGCTTGGCGACTCATGCGGCCATGATGCCCGCATGCCGCCACGGTCTGCAATGCGCGTTATTCGCGTGAAGGGGATTGCGGGGAAATCAAAACAGATCGAGTTGTTCCGAAGCCGGACGCGGGCGCTTGAAGTGTTCCGTAGTCGTCCGCGCGCTTGCCACATTGAAGCCGAGCCGCTCGCAGGCAAGCTCAAAACGGCGGCCGATCATCCAAGCGATCGGACCGGAGCCGGTCATCCGCTTGCCGAAGGTCGAGTCGTAATCCTTGCCGCCGCGCGTATCGCGTATGAGCGAGATGACATGGCGATAGCGGTCGGGAAAATTCTCGATCAGCCATTCGCGGAACAGATCGCGCAATTCGAGCGGCAGGCGCAGCAGCACATAGCCGGCATTGCGCACACCGGTTTCGGCCACCGCATCGAGGATGCGCTCGATTTCGGAATCGTTGAGCGCCGGGATGACCGGCGCCAGCATGGCGGATGCCGGCACGCCGGCGCTCACCAATTGCTTGAGCGCATCGAGCCGCCGCGGCGGTGTCGATGCCCGCGGCTCCATGACACGCGCCAGTTCCGGATCGAGCGTCGTCACCGAGATGGCCACTTTGACCAGATCGCGTTTGGCCATGCGCGCAAGAATATCGAGATCGCGCAGCACCAGCGCCGATTTGGTCACGATGCCGACCGGATGCCCGGCGCGCTCCAACATTTCGAGGATGCGGCGCATGATCTGATGCCGCCGCTCGATCGGCTGATAGGGGTCGGTATTGGTGCCGATGGCGATGATTTTCGGCACATAGCCCGGCGCCGCCAATTCGCGCTCCAGCAATTCCGGCGCGTTCGGCTTCACGAACAGTTTGGATTCGAAATCGAGCCCCGGCGACAGCCCGAGATAAACATGCGTCGGCCGCGCGAAACAATAGACGCAGCCGTGCTCACAGCCGCGATAGGGATTGATCGAACGGTCGAATGAAATGTCCGGCGAGTCGTTCTTGGTAATGATCTTGCGGGTGGAATCGACCGTCACCGTGGTCTTGAACGGCGGCAGATCGTCCAAGCCCTGCCAGCCGTCGTCGAAGACGACCCGCGCGAGCGGCTCAAAACGCCCCGACGCATTCGATGCCGTGCCGCGACCGCGACGCCGCTCGCGGTCGACCGCAGTTCCTTGCACAACGCCAGCCCCTTGCATGACGCCTTTCGCAACTCCGGTCTCGCCCGCCGGCTGGGAGGGCAGCGGTGCCGGCGGGCGTTTCAAAGCTGACGATCGACTCATGTGACACCAGTCATGCGGCACCGATCAATTCGTGGCGCTCCATCGACTCTGGCTCAGATCTCGTTCTCTGAAGCTAATGCGCCATAGTGAACAAAACAAGAACAAAAATCCATAACCAAGCCGTAACCCGGAAATTCTGAAGAGGCTTGGAGCCGCCGATCCGAGGTTCTATTGAGCGTTGGAACAATGGAACCGGATATCAGCGGCCCGCCATGCTGAGCGTCATCATCTCCACGCACGATTCCGAGCAGGCGCTGGTGCCGACGCTGGCCGCCTTGGTTTCGGGAGCGACCGCGGGCCTGATCACCGAAGTGCTGGTGGCCGACGGCGGCTCCAAGGACGATACCGCGGTGGTCGCCGATGTCGCCGGCTGCGAGTTCCTGGCGCTCGGAGAACCACTTGGCGCCCGGCTCAAGGCGGCCGCCGCCAAAGCGCGGGCGCCGTGGCTGATGTTCATTCAGCCGGGCACTGTGCTCTATGCGCCCTGGACCGACGACGCCATCCGCTTCGTCGAGCAGCCCGGGCCGCGCACCCGTGCCGCCGTATTTCGCCGCGGCGCCGGCCCGCAGACGGCGCGGCGCGAAGCCTGGTCGTTCCTGATTGCGGCGTTCCGAACGGCGCGGCGCGAGCAAGGATTGCTCATCGCGAAATCGCTGTATGACGAGCTCGGCGGCCATTCCGAAAGCGCCGCCGACCCGCAGGCCGACTTCATCCGCCGGATCGGCCGCCGTCGCATCGTGACGCTGCCCTCAACTGCATTTCACAGGCTGTAATGCGGGCCTCCCGTCGGCCATAAATATACTTGACTTTGTCAAGTATTAGGCCGAAGCTCCGCATATGGTCCATCTCGACCGCGACCGGCACATCGCCGCCGCCCGCCGCTTCAATCGCTTCTACACGCGGCAGATCGGCGTGCTCCGCAAGAACTTCCTCGACAGCCCCTACTCGCTCGGCGAAGCGCGGGTGATCTACGAGATCGCCAAGGATGGATCGCCGACGGCGAGCGACATCGGCCGCGCCCTCGATCTCGATGCCGGCTATCTGAGCCGCGTGCTGCGCAATTTCGAGAAGCGCGGGCTGCTCGAGCGCAAAGTCTCCAAGACCGATGCGCGGCAGAGCCATCTGGCGCTGTCGTCGCGCGGACGCAAAGCCTTCGCGCTGCTCGACGACCTGTCGCAGCGCGATATCGGCGCCATGCTCGACAAGCTCGCGCCATCTGATCAGTCGCGGCTGATCGTGGCCATGGACACGATCGAGACGCTGCTCGAAGCCGCGCCGGAAACGGCATCCGAGGCCGCATCAAAGTCAAAGTCGGATCAAGCAAAGCGGCGCTATAGGCTACACGATCCGGCGCCGGGCGATTACGGCTGGATCGTCAAACGCCACGCCGAACTCTATGCGCAGGAATATAAGTGGCGGGAGCCGTTCGAAGGCGTCTGCGCGCAGATCGTCGCCGACTTCGTCAACAAATTCGACGCCAAGCGCGAGCGCTGCTGGATCGCCAAGATCGACGGCGAGAATGTCGGCAGTATTTTCGTCGCCAAGGATTCCGACGAGGTCGCCCGCATCCGGCTGCTATTGGTCGATCCGAAAGCGCGCGGCTTAGGCCTTGGCGCGAAACTCACCGAAGAAGCCGTGCGCTTCGCGCGCGAGGCCGGCTACAAAAAGATGACGCTGTGGACGCACAGCGTGCTCAAAGCGGCGCGGCATATTTATCAGAAGGCGGGCTTCAACCTGATCCGGAGCGAAAAGCACAAGAGCTGGAGCCAGCCCGTGGTCAGCGAGTACTGGGATTTGGATTTGTAAGGCGGCGCTAGATCGACGCCCCGAGCGCGGTCAGCAAAAGTGGCCACCGGTTTTGCGTCCGACCGCGCTCGCAATATTTAATGGCACGCAATCCAGGCGGTTGACCGGTTCCCACTCAACCTGATTGCGTGCGCGCCTTCGGACGGCGCAGGTGCTCGTCAAGCCGCGGCATGATCTCGACGAAATTGCACGGCCCGAAACGATAATCGAGCTGGTGCACCAGAATCTCGTCCCAGGCGTCCTTGCAGGCGCCGGGCGAGCCCGGCAGGCAGAAGATGTAGGTCGAGCCGGCGACGCCGGCGGTGGCGCGCGACTGGATTGCCGAGGTGCCGATCTTCGGGAAGCTCACCACCAGAAACAACGCCGAGAAGCTGTCCATTTTCTTTTCGAACAGCGGCTCGATCGCTTCCGGCGTCACATCGCGGCCGGTGAAGCCGGTACCGCCGGTGGTGATGACCACGTCGATCATAGGATCGGCGATCCAGCCTTTGACCCGCCCGCGAATCGCCTCGACGTCGTCGGGCACAAGGCTGCGCTCGGCCACACAGTGGCCCGCCGCGACGATGCGCTGCACCAACAGCGCACCCGACTTGTCATCCTTGAGTGAACGCGTGTCGGAGACGGTCAGCACCGCGATCTTGAGCGGCACGAAAGTCTTGCTGTCATCAATGCCGGGCATGGCTAGACCCTACGCTACACAACGATCCATCCCTCCGGCTCAAACGGGGACCCAAAGCTGGATTCCCCGCTTGCGCTGGAATGAACGGATCATCTTAGCCAAAGCCCGCAGCTAGAGCGAATCGGCTGCCAATGTGTTGCAGGAATTGACGTCGCCCGAATTGAAGCCGTTCATGAACCAGCGCTTGCGCTGGACCGAGGTGCCGTGGGTGAAGGAATCCGGCACGGCATAGCCTTGCGTCTGCTTCTGCAAGCGGTCGTCGCCGATCGCGGACGCGGTCTGCAAGGCCTGATCGACGTCGCCGGCATCAAGGAAGCTGCGCTTCTTCTGGGCGCGGTTCGCCCATACCCCGGCAAGGCAGTCCGCCTGCAGCTCTACCCGCACCTGCAGCGCATTGACGTCGGATTGGCTCGAGGCCGCCTGCTGCATCTGGGTTACGCGCGGCAGGATGCCGAGTTCATCCTGCACGTGATGGCCGACCTCATGCGCGATGACATAGGCTTCGGAGAACCGGCACGCTTTGTCGTCCGAGCAGGCGCCGAATTTACGCTGCATGTCGCGGAAGAAAGATGTGTCGAGATAGACCTGCTGATCGCGCGGACAATAGAACGGTCCCATTGCGGAGCGCGCGAGCCCGCAACCACCCTGGATCGCGCCGGAAAACAGGACGAGCTTTGGCGCATGATAGGTGCGGCCGCTCGCCTGGAATATTTCGGTCCAGCGGTCCTCGGTGTCGCCCAGAACCGCGGCGACGAAATCCGCCGTCTCCTGATCCTGCGGACTCATTTGCGCGGGCGCACCGGACTGCTGCGTCACGGTTCCCCCGCTGCCGGAAAGAATCTGCGCGCCGTTGATCAGCACGCTCGGGTCGATGCCGAGCGCCCAGCCGATCAATCCAAGAATGACGATCGTGCCGAGGCCGAGACCGCCGGCGCCGCCGGGGAAACCGCCGCCTCCGGAATCCGCGCGCTCGTCCTCGATATTGCTGCTGCGGCGGAAATCATCCCAACGCATTTGTCTTCTCCTTGTTACAGATCCGGCCTGAAAGTCGCGTCAGGCGGGCTATTTCAACTCCGAAATCGCGCGCGGAGTGCGAGCGACTAACTAAGTGTTTCTCGGCATTTATTGCCTAGTAGGGCCGCCGAATAGTTAGCCGATTTTTTACCTTGCACCGGCATAGTGCCGATCGTCGGTTGTAGGTCCCGCGTCGCCGATTTTCGGGTCGCCTGAGTTAGAGTTCTGAGTCATGGTTGTGTCGCGTCGCGGGGCGTCCGCAAGGACGCCCCGCGTGAGTTTTGAGTCCCAGGCGAGCGTCCCGTCGCGTGCCGCAGCGCAACATTCGCTGCGCCAACCTTTGCCGCTCATTGTGGTCGGCGATTGCGTTGCCGAGATGACGAAGCTCCCGGCCGCGTCCGTGGATCTTGTCTTCGCTGATCCGCCGTACAATTTACAGCTCCAAGGCGACCTCAAGCGTCCCGACGATTCCCGCGTCGATGCCGTCGACGATGACTGGGACAAATTCTCGAGCTTCTCCGTTTATGACGATTTCACGCGCGCCTGGCTTATCGCCTGCCGCCGGTTGATGAAGCCGAGCGCCACGCTGTGGGTGATCGGCTCGTATCACAACATTTTCCGGGTCGGTTCGATCCTCCAGGATTTAGGCTTCTGGATTCTCAACGACATCGTGTGGCGGAAATCCAACCCGATGCCGAATTTCCGCGGCCGCCGTTTCACCAACGCGCACGAAACCCTGATCTGGGCCGCGCGCGATGCCGCAAAGCACAATTATACGTTCAATTACGAAGCGCTCAAGGCGGGCAATGACGACGTCCAGATGCGCTCCGACTGGTTCCTCCCGCTCTGTACCGGCGAGGAACGGCTTAAAGGCGCCGACGGCAAGAAACTGCATCCGACGCAAAAACCGGAAAGTCTTTTGGCGCGCGTCATTCTTTCGGCGTCGCGGCCTGACGATCTGGTGCTCGACCCGTTCTCCGGAACCGGCACGACCGGCGCGGTGGCGCATCGCCTGCGCCGGCGCTTCATCGGCATCGAGCGGAGTTCCGAATATGCCGAGGCCGCGCGCGAGCGGATCGCCGCCACGGAACCGATGCCGGAACCGGCCCTCGCCTCTTTCATGACCGCGCGCGAAGCCCCGCGCGTGCCGTTTTCCAGGCTGATCGAACGCGGCCTGGTCGAGCCCGGCATCAAGCTCGTCGACGCCAAGCGGCGGCACAAGGCGCTGGTTCGCGCCGACGGCGCGCTGTCGCTCGGCGACACTGTCGGCTCGATCCACCGCATCGGTGCCCTGGCGCAGGGGCTCGAAGCCTGCAACGGCTGGACCTTCTGGCATATCGAGACGCCGAAGGGTCTCACTGTGATCGACACGCTGCGCGCGCAGGTGCGATCTGAAGTGGCGGAAGCCGCCGAGTAAGCGCGCTACGCCGCAGGTATCACTTCGACCAGCAGATCAAGCGCGCGTTTGGCGAAAGCATCCATATTGGCAAGCCGTTCGGCACTGCCGGCGCGCAGCGTGATCGCGCGCTCGATCGGACCCGCGACAGCAATGCACGTGTGGCCGGCCGGATCGCCGTAGCGGTTGCCGGTCGGCCCCGTGGCCCCGGTTTCGCCAAGCCCCCAGACGGCGCCGAGCCGCTCACGCATGCGCCGCGCCAGGAGTAGCGCATAGGTCTCGGTTGCCGGCCGCAAGCCCTGCATCTCGGCGTCGCCGATAGCGAGCAAAGCCCCGCGTGCCGATTTCGTATAGACCACGGCGCCGCCGAGAAAATAGGCCGACGCGCCGGGCACCGCGAGCAAGCTCGCGGCGACGAGTCCGCCGGTCGAGGATTCGGCAATGGCAATCGTCTCGCGGCGCGCGATCAGACGCCGTGCGATGGTCTCGGCCAGCGGCAGCAGCGACTTCATTTCGCCGCCACCACCATGATCTCGACTTTGTAATCGGGCGAAGCGAGCTTGGCCTCGACGGTGGCGCGTGCCGGCGTATGGCCGGGCGCCACCCAGGCGTCCCACACCGCGTTCATCTCGGCGAAATTCGCCATGTCGGTGATCCAGATATTGGCGGACAACAATTTGCTCTTGTCGGTGCCGGCCTTGGCGAGAAAACCGTCGATCTGCGACAGGATGCTTTTGGTCTGTTCGGTGGTGCTTTTGCCCTTGGGCGCGTCGGCGACGAGGCCGGACAGATAGACCGTGCTGCCGTGGACCACGGCCTTGCTCATGCGCGGACCTGTTTCGTGGCGTTCGATTGTCATGGCGTTCCTTTCCCGGTTTGGACTTTCAGATCATCTCAAGTGTGACTTTTGTTCGTTCGATCTTGCGGCAGCGCACGCGCGATGACCTTGCGCATCAGGCTCGGCAAGGCCTCGCCACCAAGTTCTGAAATCTTGACCCACCTCGTGCCTTTCAGCGCCACCGTTCGCGCCGGAACCTCCGACACATAGACGATGAGTTCAAGCGGGAAATGCGTGAAGACATGGCGCACGACGCCCAAAGTCTTTTGCCAGGCGAGCGGCTTGCGCATTGACGCAAAGCGCGGCGCGCCTTTCATTGCTGTTGAAGCATCGAAGTCCTTCGACCATTCCGTGGTCGGCACTTCGGTCATGCCGCCGAGCAGTCCCTTCTCCGGCCGCGTCCGCACCAGCACAAAGCCGTCCGCCCGTTGCACGACAAAAGCCGCGCCGCGGCGTAGATCGCCTTCCCGCTTCGGCAAGCGCCGCGGAAAAGTCTCGGCGTCGCCGCGCGCGAAAGCCTTGCAGGCGTGATTCCACGGGCACAACGCGCAGGCCGGCGTCTTCGGCGTACAGAGAGTCGCGCCGAGATCCATCATCGCTTGGGCGAAATCGCCCGCGCGGCGCGGCGGCGTCAGCGCGCGGGCGAGTTTGGCAATTGCCGGCTTGGCAGCGGGCAGCGGTACTTCAAGCGCAGAGAGGCGGGCGATGACGCGCTCTATATTGCCGTCGACCGGGCTTGCGCATTCGTCGAAGGCAATCGCGGCGACTGCCGCCGCGGTATACGGGCCGATGCCGGGCAGGTCGCGGAGCGCTACTTCGGTATCCGGAATTTTCCCGCCGTGCCGTTCGACCACTGCGCGGGCGCAGGCGTGCAGATTGCGGGCACGCGCGTAATAGCCGAGCCCGGCCCACGCTTTGAGCACGTCATCGAGCGGCGCCGCCGCGAGCGCGGAAATATCCGGCCAGAGCTTGAGGAATTTTGCGTAATAGGGCCCGACGGCTTTCACCGTCGTCTGTTGCAGCATGATCTCGGAGAGCCAGACATGATACGGATCGGCGCGCTGGCCCGGCGGCGCCCGCCACGGCAGCACGCGGCGGTGGCGGTCGTACCAGAGCAGTAGGTCTTCAGGCCGCGGACCCGAACATGGCGCGTCCGGTCTCCGCCTTTCCTGGCGAGGCGCGCACTTCTTGCTTCCGATCTTGGCTGCTAAGGTCACGCGCGAGGGATGACAGAGCCTCGCATCATGAACAAGCCCGCACGGCCCACCGCAAGACAGTTGCGCGACATCGCCGGCAAGATCGTCGGCGAAAGCTTTCGCCGGCAGGGCTTTGCCAGCGCCGAACTGGTCACGCGCTGGCGCGAAATCGTCGGCGCCGAAATCGCGGCCTGCAGCGAGCCGCTGAAAATCCAGTGGCAGCGCACCGTCCAGGGCGAGGACCCCGAGCCCGGCACACTGGTGCTGCGGGTCGAGGGGCCGACGGCAATCGAGATCCAGCATTTCGCCACTCTGATCTGCGAGCGAGTCAACCAATTCCTGGGCTGGCGCGCCGTCGGCCGCCTCGCTTTGCGTCAGGCGCCATTGCGGCGTGGGACGTCCAAGAAGACTCGCGCCGCGGACCCCGCCGCCGCAGCCCGGATCGCCGAAACCCTGTCCGATATCGGCGACGACGGCCTCAAAGAGGCGCTGGCGCGGCTGGGAGCGGCGATCAAGCGGGTTTGACTGCCCCCGCGCCGGGAGGCTAGCGCGCTTTGCCCAAGAGCGTGCTAATGCGCATGCTAATGGGCGTGCTAATGCCACATTCACGCTCTTAAAATTCCGTCCTCACATCAGGAGCTGACCTTGTTGCCCACCCGTCGCCAACTGCTTTCGGCCACTGCCATTTTCACCATTGCCGGAGCCGGCTTCATGCCTTCGCTGATCGCAACGGCAAGGGCCGACGAAGCGGCGCCTTCGGCCACCGACCTCGCCGATGCCGGCCCCGACGGCGACGTTATGCTCGGCTCGGACAAGGCGCCGGTGACGATCATCGAATACGCGTCGATGACATGCCCCCACTGCGCGCATTTCTCGGAGACGACGTTTCCGGAATTGCAGAAGAAATATATCGACACCGGCAAGGTCCGCTACACGCTGCGCGCCTTCCCGCTGGACGCGCTCGCCGCCGCCGGCTTCATGCTGGCGCGCTGCGCCGGCAACGACAAATACATGCCGATGGTGGAAACCCTGTTCGCCAAACAGGCCTACTGGGTGGTCAAGGAACCGCTGCCGCCGCTCAAGGAAATCGCCAAGCAGTTCGGCATGACCGAGGACAGTTTCAACGCCTGCCTCGCGAATCAGAAGGGACTCGATGCCATCCAGGCGGTGCGCGACCACGCCGTTGACAAGCTCGGGGTGAACTCGACACCCACCTTCTTCATCAACGGCAAGAAGTTCATCGGCGACCTGACGATGGATCAGATCTCCAAGGAGATCGACCTCTATCTCAAGGAAGGATAAGGGTTTTTCGGCTCGGCCCCGGCACCTTTGAAGCCCTTTTCCGGGCTGCGGCCAGGGTCAAGTTCCGGCCAAGTCCCGGAATATCTGGATAAATCTGCGGCCACGGTTGCGCTCGGACTCCCGACGACTAATCTCCGCGCAATGCGGTACGTAACCTCCCGCGCCGAAGGGCAAATCCCGCTTCGGCGTGCGCTTTTGACGACCCCTTTGCTGCCGCAGCGAGGGCATCTGACCGTCAATCTCGGACCCGCCAATAAAACGGACCCGCTAATAATATGAAGCTGACGCGGCTGCGCCTTATCGGATTCAAATCCTTCGTCGAACCGACCGACTTTGAGATCGAACCCGGCCTGACCGGCGTCGTCGGTCCGAACGGCTGCGGCAAGTCGAACCTGGTCGAGGCCGTGCGCTGGGTCATGGGCGAGACCTCGTACAAGGCGATGCGCGCCGGCGAGATGGACGATGTCATCTTTTCCGGCAATGCCGGCCGCCCGGGGCGCAACCACGCCGAGGTCACGGTCTCGATCGACAACGGCGATCGCCGTGCGCCAGCGACCTTCAACCAATTCGATTCGCTGGAAGTGTCGCGCCGCATCATGCGCGAACAAGGCTCGACCTTCCGCGTCAACGGCAAGGAAGTGCGGGCGCGCGACGTCGCCATGCTGTTCGCCGATGCCTCGACCGGCTCACGCTCGCCGGCTTTGGTGCATCAAGGCCGTATCGGCGAGATCATCCAGGCGCGGCCCGAAGCGCGCCGGCGCGTGCTCGAAGAAGCCGCCGGCATTGCCGGCCTGCATGCCCGCCGCCACGAAGCCGAATTGCGGCTCAAGGCCGCCGAGCAGAACCTGGCCCGCGCCGAGGACGTGATCGGGCAACTTGCCGCGCAGATGGCGAGCCTCAAGACGCAGGCGCGGCAGGCGGTACGCTACCGCAACATTTCCGGTCAGGTCCGCCGCACCGAAGCGCTGCTGTTCCATTTGCGCTGGATCGCTGCCGGGACCGAAGTCACCGAAACCGAACGCGCCAAAAACGAAGCGGTGCACGTCGTCGCCGAGCGGACCCACGCTCAGCTACAAGCCTCGACGCAGCAGGCCGAAGTCTCCGCCGTGCTACCCGGCTTGCGCGAGGCCGAGGCCAGGGTGGCCGCCGCCCTGCAGTGCCTGTTGATCGCGCGCGAGGCGCTCGAACGCGAGGAAGCGCGCGCCAAGGAGCGGATCGGTGAACTCGACCGCCGCATCGCCCAATACGCCTCCGATCTGGTGCGCGAGCGCGCGCTTGCCGCCGATGCGGAAGCAGCGCTTGCCAGGCTCGATGCCGAGGAAACCACGCTGAGGGGCGCCGCGCAGGAAAACGATGCTCGGCTCGCCGGCGTCAACCTGCGGGTCGCTGCAGCGGATGCCGCGCTGTCCGTCTCGGAGAAATCCTTCTCCGGATTGACCGGCGCGCTCGCCGATCAGACGGCGCGGCGCAATCAGCTTCAGGCCGCTCTGGCCGAACACGAGCAGCGCGCCGTGCGGCTCGAAGCCGAACTCGTCAATATCGATGCGGGCCTTGCCGCGACTGATGCCGGCGCGCCCGATCTTGCCGCTTTAACCGCGGCATTGACCAACGCGCAGTCAGCGCTTGCCGCGGCCGAGCAAGCCGCACATGGGGCTGAAGCCGCACATAAGCAGGCGCGCGAAGAGATCGACGCTGCCCGCGCGCCGCTCGCCGCCGCCGAGCGCGGCGTGCAGCGGCTCGAGACCGAGGCCAAGACCATCGGCAAACTCCTCGCCGTCGAGAGCAAAAATCTCTGGCCGCCGGTGATGGACGCGCTCAGCGTCAGCGAGGGCTATGAAAAAGCGCTTGGCTCCGCCCTCGGCGACGATCTCGACGCGCCGGTCGATCAGACCGCGCCGATGCGCTGGGCCGGCGTCAGTGCCGACCCGTCCGATCCGGCCTTGCCGGAAGGCGTCACCGCGCTTTTGCAATACGTCAAGGCGCCCGCCGAATTGGCGCGCCGCCTCGCCCAGATCGGCGTTGTCGACCGCGCCGATGGCGCGCGGCTTGCCGGCATGCTCAAGCCCGGCCAGCGGCTCGTCTCGCACGAGGGCGATC
>JBAUCK010000446.1:0-3785 GCA_049677525.1 Xanthobacteraceae bacterium | reverse complement strand
ATCGAACACACGTCAGTTCATATTTGGCTGGATGGTCACACAAGGCGGTCATCCACATCAGTTACGGTCTTTGTAATTCCTCCTTTCTTCTGCGGTGGCCATTAACGGCATCGAGGTCATTCAGTCGCTTCCGATGGTGTTTCGGTTACGACGCGCGTCTGTGAATTCCGATCACGTCAGAAAAGCCTTGGTCCAACACAAGCGAGTGGTGTTCTCGCCTGCTGGTTCCGAAAGCCTTTGCTGTGTTGACCTCCTCTTCGCCTGGCGATTGCGCCGCCCACATCTCGTGCAGCAAGTCGCAATCTCACTCCGTTGTAGAACGTGAATCGAAAACAGAACATTAATGAAATGCTTGACTCGATCTTCATGCCGTTAAGCGTTGGTCGACGCGCACTGTCTACACGAGGCGGTGTATCACTCAACGCCCGCATATGATCAAACAGAAACATGAATTTATTTTTAAAGACGAATGCTCAGGAAAGTTCTGAACTTCGCTAAGAGACGCGCTTACCCACGATGAGGTATGGCAAACAAAATGAAACACATCCTCGTGTAACGCGCGACCTCGGGTTCATAAGGCTGCAAGCAAGAGCGCAATCGATGCCGCGCATCGCGTCACGCGAAAAGCCGTTACCGTTAACGCTAGAATCGTAACGCGTTAAACCGAGTTCTCGTCACAGGCGGTGACGCGGTCCGCGCTCCACCGCAAGTCCACGCTAAAGGACGATGCGAAGCCCGCACAGGTTAAGTTTTTCAGGTCGCGGAGCGTTATCGGGGTGCCCACGAAAAAAACCGATGCCACAAAAGGGTAAAAGCCGTGGATGAGGCCGATAGCGTATTATATCTGAAGTAGACGCTAGTATAAATACACGCGTAGATTGTGGTAGTGCAAAACGAACCCAGAAGGAGAAACCGCCATTGCGTTAGAGTGTTTCAGTGGGTTGATTGATCATCGGGCGGTACGACACACGATTTCGCGGCACATCGAAGGCGAGCCCTGCTGCACGCCGATCACGAGCCCTTTGAGGTCCGCGGTGCTGTCGACGTTGGGATGCCGCGTCGTATCGACGACGAGCGACTGGCCGGAGACGACATAGGGCGGCAGAAGTCGGCAAGTTTCTGCCGGCCGGGCGTGATGGTCGCGCCGGAGGCGATGCAGTCATAGCTGCCGTCATTAAGGCCGGCAAAAATGCCGTTGAAGTCGGTGCCCTTGTAAGGCACGAGCTGCCATTCCCGATTCAACATCGCGGCGATGCATTGCATCAGCGTGATGTCGAAGCCGATCGGGCCGTCTTTGGTCATTAGCTCAAACGGCGGGTCGGGCAGGGCCGCGCCGACTTTCAATAGCATTGCGCTCTCCGCACCTCGTGCGCCGAGCGCGCTCGCCGTCGCCAAAAAAGGCAAAGCAGCGATAACGTCTCGGCGTCTCATTATAGTTCTAAATGGTTCTGCCGCTGAGCTGGCGCCGCACCAGCGCCGCGCCTTCGGCCATCGCTTTCATTTT
The DNA here is from genome assembly GCA_049677525.1 of Xanthobacteraceae bacterium. Taxonomy (GTDB): domain Bacteria; phylum Pseudomonadota; class Alphaproteobacteria; order Rhizobiales; family Xanthobacteraceae; genus BOG-931. The sequence goes on along the minus strand of JBAUCK010000446.1, from coordinate 2,281 downwards.
GCCGAAGGCCACCGCGCGCGGCAAATATTTCATGCCGCAATCCGGCGCCACCACGATGCGCTCGGCTGGCACGACGGCGAGCGCGCGGCGGATGCGCTCGGCGACGATCTGCGGCGTCTCGACCGTCATGTCGGAGAGATCGATGACGCCGAGGATGATGGTCTTCGACGGCAATTGCTTCAGCACGGCGAGATCGAGCTTGGGTTGGGCCGCCTCGATGGAAATCTGCTGCGCCTTGGAGCCGTCGAGCTCCGGCAGGAACGAATAGCCCGAGGGCTTGTCGTGCACCACGGCGGCATAGCCGAAGCACAGATGCACGGCGACCGTGCCGGTCACGCCGTCGAGCGCGCGATCGAGCGCTTTGAGTCCGTATTGCCGCGCCTTGTCGGGATGCTGCTGCATCCACGGCTCGTCGATCTGCACGATGTCGGCGCCGGCCGCGAACAGATCCTTGATTTCGGCATTGACGGCCGCGGCATAATCCATCGCCACCGCTTCTTCGTCTTTGTAGAAATCGTCTTGCGCCTGCTTGCCCATTGTGAAGGGGCCGGGGACGGTCGCCTTGATGCGGCGCTCGGTATTGGCGCGCAGCACCTGCAAATCGCGCAGTTCGACCGGCTCGCGGCGGCGGATCGGGCCGGTGACGCGCGGCACTGGAATGGCCCTGCCGGTGCGGTTGATGGTGGTGCCGGGATTCTTGATGTCGATGCCGTCAAGCGCGGTGGCGAAACGATTGGAATAGCTTTCGCGGCGCTGCTCGCCGTCGGAGATGATATCGAGGCCGGCGCGCTCCTGGTCGCGGATGGCAAGGAGCGTGGCGTCGTCCTGCGCCGCCTCAAGCTTATCCGGTGCGATCAGCCAGAGGTCGTCGGCCCGCACCCGCGGCACTTGCTTCGACAGTTTCTCGCGATCGATCAGCCATTCCGGCTGCGGATAGGAGCCGACGAGGCAGGTGGGAAGGAGCATGGCGTTGTCCCGTCTCATGATGGCGGTCTTGCCGCGGCGGCATCTTATAAAAGAATAAGCCCCCCGCCGAGGGACCTCGGCGGGGGGCTCACGAAAACTGCGTCCTACTTCAGCGCCTTTTCGTAAGGATAGATGACGTTGCCGGTCTTCTCGTCGGCCGGCGTGAGCACCGTCTGGTAGCTCATGCCGCGCCAGGTATCGAGGTTCGCGGTATCGCTGATGTCATGATACTGGACCTGCAACATGCCGGATTGGGTCCATTCGCCGTCCTTGCCGAATTTCACGTCGGCCATGATGGTCTTGAATTCATGGCTCTTGAGATAATCGGCAAGCTTGGCGTCGTCGATGCTCTTGGTGCCTTCGACGGCCTGCTGCAGCACCTGGAAATAGGCATAGCCCCAGCCGCCCAGATAATAGCCGAGCGGATCGACGCCCTCGGACGCCGCGCGCGCCTGGTACTTCTTGAAGAAGTCGGCGGCCGGCGCCATCAGCTTGGGCGAAGGCACCCAGGTTTCATAATTGACGACGCCGTTGAGCTTGGACTTCAGCTTGTCCTTGAACGCGGTCGCCTGCAGGCCAACCATGGCGCCGCCCAGCATCTTGGGCTTGAAGCCGATCTCGGTGGCTGACTGCAGCAGACCGACCGACGACAGCGGATAGGAGCAGAACACCACGAGATCCGAATTGGCCGCCTGGATGGCGCGGATGATCGGCGAGAAGTCGGTTGTGTTCGGCGGATAGGTTTTGTCGTAGACGATGTCGAAGCCGTATTTTTTTACGTTATTGCGGGCACCTTCGCAGGCATTGCGCGAGAACTCGGCGTCTTCGGCCGCAAGCGCGATGGTCTTCGGCTTCGGATTCTGCGCCGCGGCCACCTGGAAGAAGCCTTCGGTGAAAGATTCTTTCGGCGTCGGGCCCGACGGCAGCATCGAGAAGTAGCGCGGATAGTGGAATTCGCTGTTGGCGGCGAGCGCGAACAGGCTGATAAAGGTCTTGTTCTTCTGCATCACCACAGGAATGGCCGGTGCCACCATATTGGTGGCATAGCCGGAGACGACGAGATCGACTTTATCGACATCAAGCAGCTTGGTGTAGATGCCGGGCACGGTCGAGGGATTGGACTGATCGTCGTAGTTGACGAGTTCAACCTGGCGGCCGAGCAGGCCGCCCTTGGCATTGACCTCTTCCGCCCAGATCTTGGCGCCGAGCAGCGCCTGCTTGCCGTTGGCGGCGAGCGGCCCTGTCAGCGACATGCTGAAGCCGATCTTGATCGGTGGGCTATTCTGTGCGGCGGCTGAAAAATGCCCTGCGGCTA
>JBAUCK010000445.1:0-12653 GCA_049677525.1 Xanthobacteraceae bacterium | reverse complement strand
TTGCGCCCGCCCGGAACGAACCGCTTGATCCGCTCCCACTGATCATCCCGAAGGTCTTCGCCTTCCAAAGCTGACCGCCGCCAAAAGCCAGCTTTGAATCTGATTTGCACCCCGTTGGGAATCCCCCCAACTATTGAATCGTCACTACAGCCTAGTGCTTGCGCATGCTTTTCGGCGCTAATTCCCGATCGCCAGCGCACCGTGGGTGCGCGGATCAGCGGCGCCCATGATGCCTTGCGGCGTGACCATGATCGAATTGGCAGACGTGACCGGCCGCATCAGCACGACTTTGTCGCCATAGGCCCGCAGTGCGTCGACCAGTGCGGGCAGAAATGAGGGTTCGACATAGACCTGATCCGGCATCCATTGATTATGCAAACGCGGTTGCGACACCGCCTGCGCAATATCCATGTGGCGGTCGATCGCGTTGACGATGACCTGCAACACCGTGGTGATGATGCGGCTGCCGCCGGGCGAGCCGGTGACGAGGAACGGCTTGCCGCCTTTGAGCAAAATGGTCGGCGACATCGACGACAGCGGCCGCTTGCCGGGGCCCGGCTCGTTCGCCTCCGCGCCGAGCAGGCCATAGGCGTTCGGCGCGTTGGGCTTGGCGGCGAAATCGTCGAGCTCGTTGTTGAGAAGCACGCCGGTGCCTTCGGCGACGAGGCCGAGGCCGAAGCTGAAATTGAGCGTGTAAGTATTGGACACCGCATTGCCGAAACGGTCGACCACCGAGAAATGCGTTGTATTGTGCCCTTCGTTATCGACGGTGCCGCCGGCATGGATCGCGCTTGCCGGCGTCGCGCGGGCGGGATTGATGGTGTCGCGCCACGCCGCGGCATAGTCTTTCGAGATCAGGCGCTCGACGGGATTTTGCACCTTGTCGGGATCGCCAAGAAACAAAGTGCGGTCGGCATAAGCACGCTTCATCGCTTCGACCAGATAATGCAGCTCCTGGCCCTGATCGGCGTGGGCCAGATCGTAGCCTTCGAGAATGTTGAGCATCTCGATCAGTCCGACGCCGCCCGAGGACGGCGGCGGCATCGAGACGATGTCGTAGCCGCGATAGGTGCCGTGCACCGCGGGGCGCTCGATGGCGCTGTAATTGCCGAGATCGTCGGCAGTCATGACGCCGCCCGCGGCCTGCACAGCGGCGGCGATCTCGTCGGCGATCGGTCCCTCGTAGAAGGCGCTCGGCCCCTCGCGCGCGATCGCATCGAGCGTTTCGGCGAGATCGCCCTGCACCAGGCGGTCGCCATAGGACACCGGATTGCCGTCCGCTTTGAAGAAAATCTTCACCGTCGACGGCCAGCGCACCAGCCGCGCCCGCTCGTTGGGCAGCGCCTCCGCTCTGTCGTCTTCGAAGGTGAAGCCGTCGCGCGCCATCTGCATCGCTGGCGCGATCAATTGCGCCAGCGTGAAGCGGCCGGAACCGTATTTGTCCTCGGCCAGCGCCAGGCCAGCGACCGTGCCGGGCACGCCCACGGCGAGCGCGGAGTCGCGCGATTTTTGCGGATCGGCGTTGCCCTGCGCGTCGAGAAAGCTCTTGGAATTGATGTTGCTCGGCGCGGTCTCGCGATAATCGATCGTGGTGTCGGTGACGTTGGCGAGGTGGATCACCATGAAGCCGCCGCCGCCGAGATTGCCGGCGCGCGGATAGCTCACCGCGAGCGCAAAGCCGACCGCGACCGCGGCATCCACCGCATTGCCGCCGCGCTGCAGAATGTCGTTGCCGATGCGGGCGGCGCGTGATTCCTGCGCCACCACCATGCCGTTTTGCGCCAGCACGCCCTGCGCCGGCGGGATCTGATCGTCCTGCGCCAACGCGGCGACAGGCAAGATGGCGGCAACGATGAGCGAGAGAGAGCAAAAGCGACGCGGCAGGATCTTCAAATTCGGCATCGCTCCGATTGGCATCTGAATTCTAAAATTGGGCGCTCACAGCATGGATGGCAAGACACGATCAGGCGGACGATGACCGTCGAGAAACGTCTTGATGTTGACGATGACCTTTTCGCCCATGTCGACGCGGCCTTCGATCGTTGCCGACGCAAGATGCGGCAGCAGTACGACTTTACCGGCGCGCGCCAGCTTGACGAGCTTCGGACTGACCGCGGGCTCGTGCTCGAACACGTCGAGACCGGCGCCGGCGATTTCTTCGTTCTCGATCAGCCGCGCCAAGGCGTTCTCGTCGATCACCTCGCCACGCGCGGTGTTGACGACATAAGCGTCGGGACGAACGAGCTTGAGCCGGCGCGCCGAGAGCAGATGATAGGTCGCCGGCGTGTGCGGACAATTGACCGAGATGATGTCCATGCGGGCGAGCATCTGATCGAGGCTCTCCCAATAGGTCGCGTGCAATTCTTCTTCGATCTCCGCGGCGACGCGGCGGCGGTCGTGATAATGGATTTTCAAGCCGAAGGCCTGGGCGCGGCGCGCCACCGCCTGACCGATGCGGCCAAGGCCGACAATGCCGAGACGCTTGCCCCAGATGCGGTGGCCGAGCATCCAGGTCGGACTCCAGCCGGTCCATTCGCGATCGCTGGTGAGCACCTGCGCGCCTTCGGCCAAGCGCCGCGGCACGGCAAGGATCAGCGCCATGGTCATGTCGGCGGTGTCCTCGGTGAGGACGCCGGGCGTATTGGTCACGGTGATGCCGCGGTGCACGGCGATCGCGACATCGATATTGTCGACGCCGTTGCCGAAATTGGCGATCAGCTTGAGCTTCTCGCCGGATTGGCTGAGCACCGACTTGTCGATGTGATCGGTGACTGTCGGCACGATGACATCGGCGGTCTTCACCGCCTGGATCAATTCGGCCGGGCTCAGCGGCTTGTCGTCGGAATTCAATCGCGCGTCGAAGAGTTCGCGCATGCGCATTTCGACGCTGTCCGGCAGGCGGCGGGTAACGACGACCAGCGGCTTCTTGGGCGATGCCATCCCCTGCCTCTTACGCTCCCTTTGCCTTCCTCTTGCGCCTGCGAAAGCGCCATGGCTCGTACAATGCGCCTTACAATGGGTCTTACAACGGGCCTTACAACAACGAATACCGACCGCGAGTTCCGATCCGGACCGTCACAATTCAGCTTGAAAATTCAGCCGCATGCAACAGTGGGGGCAATCCACTTTCCGCCTGTTCAGTTGTCTTTAACCCCCCTCGCCCACACTGCGGCCGGGAGACGGTTCTTTAAAATCTCTGTAGCAGATGGCCGCGCTTCCCACAAAGCGCGCCGGGGCTTCCGGCGCGAGCATATCGATAACGGGATCAAGGCGTGTCGCGATGAGTTTGCGACGGGGAGAACTGGCTATCGTTTTGTCGCGGGCGGTCCTACCGTTCCTGCTGATGCTGATGACCGCGCTGAGCTGCGCGGCGGCGACCGCTTGGGCGGGCACCGACAGTACCAGCGGATTGCCGGTTCCACGTTTCGTCAGTCTCAAGGCCGACCGCGTTACCGTCCGCGGCGGCCCGGACAAGGATCACGACGTCTCCTGGATCTACACCCGTGTCGGCTGGCCGGTCGAAATTACCGCCGAATTCGAGAACTGGCGCCGTATCCGCGACTCCGACGGGTCGGAAGGCTGGGTCTACCACTCGCTGTTATCCGGCAAGCGCACCGCCACGGTGCAGATGAAAGCGAAAACCGAGCTGGCTCCGCTCTATGCCAAGCCGGACGACAAGAGCGGGGTGACGGCGCAATTGCAGGTCGGCGTCCTGGGCACGGTCAAGCACTGCACCGGAATGTGGTGCGAATTTTCCGGCGACGGTTTCGACGGCTGGATCGCGCAGAACGAATTGTGGGGCGTCTATCCGAACGAGAAGTTCGAATAGGACAGCCGCAGGCGGCATTGCCGCGCGCGACGCGGCAATCCGTCACTCATGCTTTTCGATGTTCAGCTCTGCTTGCGACGCAGGCGCACGACGACGTCGATGCGCGCGATCTCATAGCCTTCGGGGGGCACCGGCGCTTTGCCGATCACGACATCCGTTGAAGGAATGTCCATGAGATCATTCTGGTCTTCGACGAAGAAGTGGTGGTGCTCGGAATTATTGGTGTCGAAATAGGCCTTCGATCCGTCGACGGCGACCTGCCGCAGCAACCCGACTTCGGTGAACTGATGCAGCGTGTTGTATACGGTCGCGAGCGATACCGGCACCTTGGCGCGGGTCGCCTCTTCGTAGAGCATCTCGGCGGTGACATGCCGATCGCCCTTGGCGAACAGTATCCAACCGAGCGCCATGCGCTGACGGGTTGGGCGCAAGCCGACGTCGCGCAACTTCGACTTGACATCGTGCCACGGACAACCGGTGAGGTCGCCGTGGTCCGGCTGCCCCTGCGGTTTGACCATCGTGACACTGGATGCCGGCACAGCAGGCCGGGCCATATTCGGCCCGAAGCAGTAGGAAGAGCCGGGTACTCGACGCGTTTCTGTCATAGCAAAACCAATACTTTCATAGCAAAAGTGCAGCCCGGCACCGGACCACACCCGTTGCATCCGAAATTATTATACGCCACCTTGCGCTTATCGCAACTGTCCAGGTTTTCGGGCGGCAATTTGACTTGCCCACCACAGGCAGCGTGTTTTCGGGGTGTGGCTTTGCCGCTTTCGCCCGGTATGTTAGGAAATTAGCAAAGCCGCCGAACGCGACGGAGAAGGTAGGCATGCCGCAGCGGCAATCGAAATTCGAATATGAGGATCTCCTGGCCTGCGGCCGGGGCGAGCTGTTCGTCGAGGGCCCGCAATTGCCGCTGCCGCCGATGCTGATGTTCGACCGCATTTCCGAGATCGCGGAAATCGGCGGCGAATACGGCAAGGGTCTGGTGCGGGCCGTTCTCGATCTCAAGCCCGACCTCTGGTTTTTTCCCTGCCACTTCAAGGGCGATCCGGTCATGCCCGGCTGCCTCGGCATCGATGCGCTGTGGCAAATGCTCGGCTTCTTCCTCGGCTGGCTCGGTTCGCCAGGCCGCGGTCGCGCGCTCGGCATGGGCGAGCTGAAGTTTTCCGGGCAGGTGCTGCCGAACATGAAGAACATCGTCTACGGTATCGACGTCAAGCGCGTGATGCGCTCGAAGCTCGTGCTCGGCATCGCCGATGGCTGGCTCTCGGCCGATGGCTCGGTAATCTATCGCGCATTCGATCTGAAAGTCGGGCTGTTCCGCGACGTCGAGCCGGCACCGACCGAGGCGTGAGCGCGGCGGCGCTTCCGTCATCCCGTCTGCGGTTTTCGGACGTGATCATGCTTAAACAAAAAATCCAAAAGAGGGACATATGAAACGCGTCGTTGTCACCGGGATGGGCATCGTCTCGTCCATCGGCAACAATACGCAAGAGGTGGTGGCTTCGCTGCGCGAGGCCAAATCCGGCATCGTGCGCGCCGACAAATATGCCGAGCTTGGCTTCCGTTGCCAGGTTCACGGCGCGCCGACGCTTGACGCCAGCGAGGCGGTCGATCGCCGCGCCATGCGTTTTTTGGGCGGCGGCGCCGCCTGGAATCACGTCGCCATGGAGCAGGCGATCCGCGACGCCGGCCTCGAAGAGACCGATGTCTCCAACGAACGTACCGGCATCATCATGGGTTCGGGCGGCCCCTCGACGCGGACCGTCGTCGAGAGCGCCGACATCGCGCGCAGCAAAGGGCCCAAACGCGTCGGTCCCTTTGCGGTGCCGAAGGCAATGTCATCGACGGCTTCGGCGACGCTCGGCACCTGGTTCAAGATCAAGGGCGTCAACTATTCGATCTCGTCGGCCTGCGCGACGTCGAACCATTGCATCGGCAATGCCTATGAGACCATTCAGATCGGCAAGCAGGACATGATCTTTGCCGGCGGCTGCGAGGAGCTCGACTGGACCTTGTCGGTCCTGTTCGACGCCATGGGCGCGATGTCGTCGGGCTTCAATCAGACGCCGGACAAGGCCTCGCGCGCCTACGACGCCGATCGCGACGGCTTCGTTATCGCCGGGGGCGCCGGCGTCCTGGTGCTCGAAGAGCTCGAACACGCGAAGGTGCGCGGCGCCAAGATTTACGCCGAAGTCGCCGGCTATGGCGCGACCTCCGACGGCGCCGATATGGTGGCGCCGTCCGGCGAAGGCGCGGTGCGCTGCATGAAAATGGCGCTTGCAACCGTCAAACCGCCGGTCGACTACATCAATCCGCATGCGACTTCGACGCCGATCGGCGACTTGAAGGAAATCGAGGCGATCCGCGAAGTGTTCGGCGCGAAGTGCCCGCCGATTTCAGCGACCAAGTCGCTGACCGGTCATTCGCTCGGCGCCGCCGGCGCGCAAGAGGCGATCTATTCTCTATTGATGATGGGCTCGGGCTTCATCTGCGAGAGCGCCAATATCCAAAAGCTCGATCCGGCCTTCGACAACATGCCGATCGTGCGTGCGCGTCAGAACAACGTGAAGCTCGGCTGCGTGTTGTCCAATTCCTTCGGTTTCGGCGGCACCAATGCCTCCGTCGTGTTCAAGCACGTGGATGCCTGACGCATGACCGGGTCAGTGTCGGGGCTGATGCAGGGCAAGCGCGGCCTGATCATGGGGGTCGCCAACGATCATTCCATTGCGTGGGGCATCGCCAAGACGCTCGCCGCGCATGGCGCCAAGCTCGCCTTCACCTATCAGGGCGACGCGCTCGGCAAGCGGGTGAAGCCGCTCGCGGCCTCGGTCGGCGCCGATCTTGTCCTGCCATGCGACGTCGAGGACATAGCCTCTGTCGACACCGTGTTCGCCGAGCTCAATCGCGCGTGGGGCACGCTCGACTTCCTGGTTCATGCCATCGCTTTTTCCGATAAGGCGCAGCTCACTGGCCGCTATGCCGACACGACGCGAGAGAACTTCACCCGCACCATGCTGATCTCGTGTTTCTCGTTTACGGAAGCCGCCAAGCGCGCCGCGGCGATGATGCGCAACGGCGGCGCGATAGTGACGCTGACCTATAACGGCGGCGAGCGGGCGATGCCGAATTACAATGCCATGGGCCTCGCCAAGGCGGCGCTCGAAGCCTCGGTGCGCTACCTCGCCGTCGATTTCGGCGGCAGCGGCATCCGCGTCAATGCCATTTCCTCGGGTCCGATCCGCACCTTGGCGGGAGCCGGCATCGGCGACGCGCGGGCGATGTTCGCGTTCCAGCAGCGGCACTCGCCACTGCATCGCGGCGTCGCTTTGGAAGAACTCGGCGGCGCGGGACTTTATCTCTTGTCGGATCTGTCGACCGGCGTCACCGGCGAAATCCACTTCGTGGATTCCGGCTACAACGTCATCGCCATGCCGCATCCGGAGGCCCTGCGCGCCGACAACGAGCAGGCGGCGGAAGCGACGGGGGAGTAAGCACTCCCGTCAGAGCTTCGCCAAATGCGGCATCACTTCGGTGCTGAATAGCGCCAGCGAGCGCAGCGCGTCGGCAAGCGACATCGTGCCGAGGAAAAGATAGGTCAAAAGATAATTGATCCCGAGTTCCTCGACCTGCCGCCCGATCTCGGCGCGCACGGTCTGCGGCGAACCGACGATCACGGTGCGATCGGCGACGCAGGCTTCGAAGTCGGCGCCGCGCGGCACATTGAGCCGTGAGGTCAGGCCGGTCTGGCCGTGCATCGTGCGCAGCCAATTCAAATGCGCGAGATGCGCATCCATGGCCGGCTTGCCGAACCGAAGGGCCTCGGCATCCGTGTCGGCAACGAAGATGTGCCGCTGCACGCCGATTGCCGCACCTCCGGCAAAGGCAGCCATAGACTGCGCCGGGCCGCCGCGCTTTTTGAGTGCGGCTTTGTAGGCGTCGATATTGGCTTTCGCCGTTGCCATCGGCCCCAAAGTAACGAAATGCAAGCCCTCTTCGCCGGCGAAGGTCGAGCCGATCTCGTTCGAGGAGCCGTACCAGAACGGCGGGTGCGGTTGCTGCAGCGGCCGCAGTGCGATCGGCACATTCTCATAGACGAAATGCTCGCCGGCATAAGTGAGCTTGTCCGTGGTGAGACCGGCACTGATGCATTTATACGCGTCGATGAATATCTCGCGCGACTGATCGTGCTCGACCTTGTGGAATTTCAACTCATAAGGCGAGACGCCGCGGCCGACGCCGACATCGAGCCGGCCGTAGCTCAGATGATCGAGCATGCAGATTTCCTCGATCAGCCGCAGCGGCGAATAGAGCGGCAGGAGATACACCAGCGGCCCGAGCCGCATGCGCTCCGTGGCGCGCGCGACGGCGCCGAGATAGACACCCGGCACCGGCACCATGTTGAGCGGCGTCGCGTGATGTTCGGCGACATGCAGGCAATAGAAGTCGGCGGCGTCGGCTGCTTGCGCAAAGCGCAGCCGCTCGTCGAACAAAGTGGTGAGCGGCCGTTCGCCGTGTTCGACGTGGTCGAAGAGTCCGATTTTCATGATGTCACTTTGATGTTGGTGTTTGGCGGGCGTCAGTTATTTCGACACCAGGCCGATGCGCCGGCCCATGCCGCGACAATCCTCGTCGGTCTTCAGCCCGGCGGCGTGAATGCCGTGGATCGCAAGCTCCTCGTCGCGATCTTCGGTATCGCCGGTGACGCCGACCGCGCCGATGACTTCGCCGTTGTCGTCGCGGATCAGCATGCCGCCGCCTTCGGGAAAAATCTGCTCGTCGCTCGCGGCGATGAGATAGCGCATGAAGATCGGTCGCTCGACCGCGCGCTCGCGCACGAGCTTCGAGCTGCGCCCGAGCGACAGCGCTGCATACGCTTTGCCATAGGCCATTTCGAAGCGGATCATGGAGGCGCCGTCTTCCTTCCTGAAGCCCTTTACCTTGCAGCCGGGCTCGACCACGATCACGCTGATAGGCCGGCAATTCAGTTCGGCGCCACGTGCGATGACCGCATTCATAATGAGATCGGCCTGCGCCATCGTGACAACACTCATGTGATGATGCTCATATAATTGTGGTCCTCCCGGTCGACGTTTTGCCAGTTTCGGCGGCAGCAGGCCAGAGCGGCTGGAAGCCTCCGCCACCCTCCTCTTGCCTCGGACGGCCAACCGCGCCACATGTGCGCGATGCCGGGCCAACCTCCTCCGATCGAAGTCGATCGTCTCGTCAAAATCTACAAGACGGTTGTCGCCGTCGACGGCATCTCGTTCACGCTGAAGCCCGGCACGGTCACCGGGCTTCTCGGCGGCAACGGCGCCGGCAAGACAACGACCATCGCCACCATTATGGGCCTCGTCCTGCCCACGTCGGGCCGCGTCAGGGTGCTCGGAGCCGAAATGCCGAAGGAGCGCTACCGCGTCCTGCACCGGATGAATTTCGAAAGCCCCTATGTCGAAGTGCCGATGCGGCTCACGGTGCGGCAGAACATGAAAGTGTTCGGCATGCTCTACGGCGTCAACAATATCCGCGAGCGCACTGCGGAATTGGCGCGGCAGCTCGACCTCACCGATCTGCTCGACCGCCCGACCGGGCGCCTGTCGGCAGGACAAAAGACCCGGGTCGCGCTCGCCAAGGCGCTGATCAACGATCCGGACGTGCTTTTGCTTGATGAGCCGACCGCCTCGCTCGATCCCGACACCGCCGACTGGGTCCGCGGCCATCTCGGACGCTATTGCCGCGACCGCCACGCCACCGTGCTCCTCGCCTCGCACAACATGAACGAGGTCGAGCGGCTGTGCGAACGTGTCATCATCATGAAGCGCGGCCGGATCGAGGACGACGACACACCGGCAAAACTGTTGGCGCGTTACGGCCGGACGACGCTGGAGGAGGTCTTCCTCGACGTCGCGCGCGGTGAAGGCATCCACAGTGAGGCGGCGCAATGACCGATCGCGTCGCAAGCGCCCTGCTTTCTCCCGCACACAGCGAAGGCAGCTCGACCCGGCGCATCGCCGCGATGATGCTGCGCTACTGGTATCTGTTGCGCGCGTCGTGGCCGCGGCTGCTCGACCTCGTCTACTGGCCGACCGTGCAGATGGTGACGTGGGGCTTCCTGCAATATTACATCGCCAACAATGCCGGCTTTTTCGCGCGCGCCGGCGGCACGTTCATCGGCGCGGTGCTGTTGTGGGATATTCTGTTCCGCGGTCAGCTCGGCTTTTCGATTTCGTTTCTCGAGGAGATGTGGTCGCGCAATATCGGCAATCTGATGATGAGCCCGTTACGCCCGGGTGAGTTCATCATCGCGCTGATGGTGATGAGCGTGGTGCGGCTTTCGATCGGCGCCGTGCCGGTGACGTTTCTCGCCATCGCCTTCTTCGGCTTCAATCTCTACGGATTGGGCTTCGCGCTGGTGGCGTTCTTTTTCAATCTGATGCTGACCAGCTGGGCAATCGGAATTTTTGTTTCCGGCCTCATTCTGCGCAACGGCATGGGCGCGGAAAATCTTGCCTGGTCGATCATGTTCCTGTTCATGCCGCTGACTTGCGTTTATTACCCGGTCACCACGCTGCCGGTCTGGCTGCAGCCGGTGGCCTGGGCGCTGCCGCCGACCTATGTATTCGAAGGCATGCGCGCGCTTTTGGTCGACAAGGTCTTCCGCCCCGATCTGATGCTCGACGCGCTCGCGATTAATGCCGTGCTGTTTGCCGCCGGCGTCTTTGGCTTCCTCAAGCTTCTTGAGAGCGCCCGCCGGCACGGCTCGCTGATGCAGACCGGCGAATAAAGCCAATCTTGAAAGCGGAATCGCGCCTCCTAAAACAGCGTCAAAGAGGTGCCGGCAGCTGGTGTATGGGCCCTATGTGCCCCGCGAATGGCAGGAAAGCGTTGACTCTCATAACTAATGGATAGGGAAAGTTTTCCTCGTATATTGACGGTATGACATACGACAGTCACAATGCTGCACTGCAAAAGTCTGGGCAAGGTTACCTCAATGGCGATCGGTGAGTTTGGCGGCGCCCCTGCCGTACCAGGCGGCGAACACGGCATACTTTTGTCGACGCCGCTTTATTGGTTCTACGAGATGAGCCACGCGGCGCTCAATCCGTCGCGCGCCATGGCCGACGCCACGCGTTTGTTCTTCAAGAACCCGGTCAATCCGCTGTCATTCACGACTTACGGCAAATCCATCGCCGCGGCCTGCGAACTGTTCGAACGCTCGACACGCCGTTACGGCAAACCGGAATGGCGCGTCTCCTCGGCGCTGGTCGGCGGCGAGCGCGTGCCGATCAACATCACCACGGTCTGGGAACGGCCGTTCTGCCGGCTCCTGCATTTCGAGAGCGCGTTTGCACATCCGCCGAAGCGGCCGCAGCCGAAACTTCTGATCGTCGCGCCGATGTCGGGCCATTTCGCCACGCTGCTGCGCGGCACCGTCGAGGCGTTTGTGCCCAATCATGATGTCTACATCACCGATTGGACGGACGCGCGCATGGTGCCGACGTCGCAGGGCCGGTTCGATCTCGATGACTATATCGACTATGTGATTTCGATCCTGCACGTGCTCGGCGGCGACACCCATGTGATTGCCGTCTGTCAGCCCTCGGTGCCGGTGCTCGCCGCTGTTGCGGTGATGGAAGCGGACGACGATCCTTACGCACCGACCTCAATGATCCTGATGGGCGGGCCGATCGATACCCGCGTCAATCCGACCGGGGTGAACGATCTCGCCAAGAGGCGCGGCATCGATTGGTTCCGCAACCATGTCATAACCAAAGTGCCGTTCCCCAATCCCGGCTTCATGCGCGACGTCTATCCGGGATTCTTGCAGCTCAACGGCTTCGTCAGCATGAATCTCGATCGCCACATCGAGGCGCACAAGCAATTGTTCCTCAATCTGGTGAAGGGCGACGGCGATTCCGCGCACAAACACAAGGAATTCTACGACGAATATCTCGCCGTCATGGATCTGTCGGCCGAGTTCTATCTGCAGACAGTCGATACGGTGTTCGTTCAACATGCGCTGCCCAAGGGCGAGATGACGCATCGCGGCCGGCCGGTCGATCCGAGCCAGATCAAGCGTACCGCGCTCCTTACCGTCGAAGGCGAGTTCGACGATATTTCCGGCGTCGGCCAGACCGAGGCGGCGCACCGTTTGTGCGTGAACATTCCGGAGCATCGTCACGCGCATTGGCTGCAGCACGGCGTCGGCCATTACGGCGTGTTCAACGGCTCGCGCTTCCGCTCCGAAATCGCGCCGCGCATCTCCGATTTCATCCTGTCGATGCGGGAGTCGCAGCCCAATTGGTCCGGCCGCACTGGCATGCGCCGTGCCGGAAACGGCGCGGCGGTACATTCGTCGTAAGCGGCGAAGCGGCCTTAGGCCGCAATCTTCCCGCACTCTCCCGCTACCGTCCGCGATGTGGCATTATCGGCCGCGATTCATGTTGCGTTTTGTGTCACGTTCGTTGTTGCATCTCTCGCCGCCACTCATGCCGCGTCGGAGTGACCCTGCCATGGCGCAGCGCGCGTTGTTCTTTCGCCGCCCAAGCGAGCCGCAGACGATCGAGATCGCATTCGACGGATCGGTCTATCCGGTGCGGCTCAAGCGGCATCGCCAGGCGCGCCGCTACACGTTGCGCGTCCAGGCGATGACGCGCGAAGTCATCTTGACCATACCGCCGCGCGGCTCAGTCAAGGAGGCGGGCGCCTTCGCACAGAAGCATGTCGGCTGGATCGCGGCGCGGCTCGGGCGGCTGCCGGAAGCCGCGCCCTTTGCCGAGGGCGCCGTCGTGCCGCTGCGCGGCGTGCCGCACCGCAT